>JBAYNL010000001.1:0-25078 GCA_041678805.1 Candidatus Altimarinota bacterium
TAAAGGATATTACCGATGAGGTGAACATGGGTGGAATAACTCCAATGACACGTGAAAGAACTGTTAATGAAATTTACAATAAGAGATTAACTCAACAATGGCTGGAGTTAGCCGATAACTTGATTGAACTTCCTGATATACAAGAAATGTCCCCTGATCCACAGGTAGCTCAAGAAATCGAAGATTTTTTAAATACAAATGTTTATGTAACTGATTTTTTTAATGCATCTGATGCCGTTAGAAGGCATGCTGTATTTTTTTGTGATCTTCTTGCTAACATTGTTGACCATGACCTCAAAAATATGGAAGAAAGTTTGAGAGAAAAGTTCAAAAAAATTCAATTACGCTTAATTCAGTGGATTGCTGGAGGTGTAGAAATTGATTTTGAAATGGCTTTTGCAAGGGCTAAAAAAACGGGAGAAATTAGGACTTTACGCCCAGGGAAACAAAAAGCGCCAATAGCATTAACTCTTACAAAAAGAAGATCTTCCGTACAGGTTTTGGGAGATAAAAAGAAACTCTTTATAAAACTTCTGTATGCAATTTTAAAGAAATTGAGATTACTCAAATGAGCCGTGGAGATCCTTATGGAACGACGTGCGAACTGGTCCATGCAGGAGTTTCGTCAATATTTGTGACCACACCATCTTCGTGATATTATGCAAATGTAATTATAGCTGAAATGATCCACTCTGAGTTAGAAAAATTTTTAAAAACACTGACATGTGATGCATGTCCAATTGTAATTGACTGCGGTCATGTTGACACAAAAGAGATTAAGCCCCGTATTGCAGATGGATTTACTTTGAGTGAAGGGTTGGAGTGCTTAAAAATCCTCAAACAAGCAAACATTAACCCTGTAAAAATTTCTATTTTGTTCAATGACACTTATTTACTTCAAAACTCAAGCTCAATAACTGAAGGACGAAAACAGATCAGAAGACTTAGAAGTGAAATAAAATCCAAAGGCATCCATCACATGCTGCTAGACATATATAAAAAACCATTCGAAGAGCATGGGATTTTTCAAAAAGAAAATTTTTTCAAATCAGAGTTTTTATATCTTTCTGAAAATAGTTTAATTCTTCAATCTAGACAGGAAATCGAAAGATATCATAACAATCAAAATTCTTTTAAAAAACAGTTAATCTCAATAGAAAAAGGTTTGAAATTTAGAATGCAAAATTCCGAGGAGGTCGATATCGCTTATGAACACAATGGTGCTCCTGGTTGGCCATTAGTTTCTGCCAATATTGTTAATTTTTTTGAAAAGCAAGAATTCAAAACAATAATTTGCCTTAGAGATATCCATTGGGCCCCACGAGTTAAAACAGGGGGACTGGTCGCTAAAGAATTGTATGGATGCAAAATAAAAACTCATGCGTTTTTTTATGAAGTTAAAGATAACTCTATAGTAGCTGTAGACTAGTTCATATGAGAATTACAATATTATGTGAAAATCAAATTGGTTTTTCTGCACAAAAATCGTGTGTATCGGAACAGGGTTTTTCTGCTTTTATTCAAACAAAAAATGTGAATATTCTTTTTGATACTGGACGTTCTGACATTTATAAACGGAATGCTAAAAACCTTGGAATTGACTTAAATAAAACTGACTTCATTGTCCTTTCTCATTCTCACGGAGATCATATTAATGGATTGTTAAACCACGATTTCAAGGAAAGAAAAAAATTAATAATACATCCTCAAATATTAAAAAAAATTCCAAAAGAATCTTCCCTAAAATTCATTAAAGATTTTGAAATTGTTACTTCAGAAAAACCTTTTGAATTTGTTTCTAATATTTATTATTTAGGGCAAATTCCTCGAAAAAATAATTTTGAAAAAGGGATGTATAATGATGATAAAATGACTGATGATTCAGCTATCGCAATAAAATCATCAAATGGCGTTATCGTTTTAACAGGATGTTCCCATTCTGGTATTTGTAATATTTGTGAATATGCAAAAGGATTAACTGGACAAAAATTATATGCTGTCATTGGAGAATTCCATCTGTTTGAATCTGACCAAAAAGCAATAGATGGTACTATTAAATATTTTAAAGCGGAAAATCCTGAAAAATTATGTCCAATGCACTGTGTTGATTTATCAACATTAGAAAAATTCCATAAAGAATTTAAATCTATAAAATATGGAGCTGGAGATGTAATTGAGTTGGATGATTGAAAAGTAGCTCCATATGGAACGACGTGCGGATCGAGATAATTTGATTACTTAATTTAGTCTATTCTCCTAAATATCTTCCCTGAGGATCATATAAAAAATTAACATATCCACGATCTCTCATTTTTCGCCACTCACTTTGCCACTCTTTTTCATTATTTCTTGGCTCTGGTCCTGACAATAAATTATCCATCTTGGATCCGTCTCCCCAATTATTTTCTTTCCAGCCCATCTTTCTAAAATGTTCTACAACTTTGGGATTTTTTGAAGCTGTTGCAATAGGACAATTTGGGAATAGATCCTTCACTTTTTGAATTGCGCTATCCATGACCTCTGAACCATATCCTTTGCCCTGATAGGTCCCAAGTGTGACTACTTTTGTAATTTCAAAAATAGGACGTCCATCTGACATTCTAGCGTGGGCTCTTATTCCGGCTAGAGCTACTATGCGTCCATTGACCTTCTTGCCAATTGTTATTCCCTTGTTGAGAATATCTGTCATTTTCTTAGAAGTTGCTTCATCTTCACTATTTAACATTCTAAGCATTTCGTCTTCTGTAATATCAATAAATAAATTATTATTCATCATTCCTTCTATTCTGCTTCGGTTGGCTCCTTGTATTTCACTTTTCGTATATCCTCCATAGATTTTACGGGCAATAGACCTCCCCTTCCCCTTTTCTCTCATTAGATCCTTCACTTTCATTCTAGTTTCTTCTGCAACAACATTTTCTGGTAAAAATGTATAACCTGTAAGTGTTCTTACTAATTCATTCCTGGTGTAACCACTTACCTCCTCTATTCCATTAACTCTTGTCGGAGCTGATTCTCTGCCTTTAAGATTTTTTCTGAAATGGACGAAGGCAGATGCATTTATGTTAACTCCTTCAACTCCATGTTCAGGATATTTAATATAATCACTTTCCGGAATATCTTTTGGAAATACATAAAGCCAAGGTCCAATATTAAAATCTGACATTTTCCCATCTTTTCTTAAAATATCATCAGAGTCCGTAGCTTGAAGAATATCTTCAAGTTTAAATACTCTTGGACGTGCCCCTCTTTCGTATGTCCCTTCTCTTGGTAAATCTTCAACTGATTCATACCCTGCCGAATCAAACATTGAATGGACGTCTAGCTGAGCACAATAAGCGTCAATAACTGGTTCTCTACCAGTTGCAGAAGCATATGCTTCGGTAAATTCTTCAATAGCTTTTAACATAATTGGACCAAATCCTTGCCCTCTGTATCTTTCAGGGATGTATCTATGAGCAAGTCTAAATTCATCCCCATTATCTCTAATTGCAAAGGTGGCAACTTCGTTTTTACTTCCTCTATCTGCTAGCATTTCTTTCTCACAGTTACCTTTGAATAAAGATATTCCATAAATCTCGTACTGGCGTTTCCCATCTTCGTCAAATTTATAAGTTTTTGACATTCTTATACTTAGTGGAATAGTCGGATCGATCAATCTTTCACGAATTGGCAATGTCAATGATTGAGTTCCGTCTGCACGTGTATCATATTTAACTTTTTGAAGAGGGGGATTTGTTTCAAAATATGCTTGCGCACTAATTCTTGCCTCATCCAATATTTTATCCTGAAGGCTTTGCTTGTCAGCAACTTCAATTTTTTCTGTCGGTTCGTCACTTCGAAATTCTGGATGTCTTGAGATAAAGTCCTTTAAGACTATCTTGGGCCTTCTACTTTCTGTCTCTAAAGCTTCCATTTTTTTATTTTTATTTTCATCATTATACAATAAAAATGCCGTCTTGGCAACTGACAGGAACTCCATAGAAAGCGTCATGAGGTCTGGGGAATTTTTTAATATTAAGTGTTGAAATCTGCTGGATTGAGACCTGCCCTTCTTAAGATAGAATTTAAAAGATCCGTTCTTAACTTACCATGGGCCACTTTACTCCGCAGTTTTTCTTTAATTAAACCCCGTTGTTTATATTGATATCCAAGTTCATCAAATAATCTAAACCCTATTCCCGTAGAGGTTTCATCAACTTGACTATTCGGATTGCAGAGATCTGGCAGAGCTGTATCCAGCCGTAACAACATATTATCAATAACATCATTTGGATGAATCTTTTTTTCAGCCACTAAATAATCTCCAAGGGGATGAGTGACTGCGAAATTGGCTGGAGGGATTCTGCTATCTAAAACTTTCCCACAAAAATGTGAAATTAGTCCAAATTCCCTTTTTATAGCTATTTTGTGTGCGCCTGCATAATGAAGTCTATTTGCAAGACCTGATCTTACATCTTCTTCGTCCATTCCAAAATCATCAATCAAAGTAGTGGCTTCAACGGCTTCGTGAAACCAAACAATCATGCCTAATATGCCATCTTCTCTCATGATACCGTTTACATATTCTTTTTGAACATCACATGCATTGGCTGTGGCAACATAATCTTCTACCAGCCCGCTTCCCAATTTATTATCGTGACGTTCAACAAGTTCTGCATATGGAGGATTATCTTCTGCTAATTTTGATAAGTCGGCTCTATTCAATTTTTTGTATTAAAAATAAGAGACTTGTCCATGCTTTTGGATTGAAAGGCTTGAATTTAAACATCTTTAGTGAAAAATGTCAATACTCTGGAGCGGGTAACGAGAATCGAACTCGTATCTCAACCTTGGCAAGGTTGCATAATAGCCACTATACGATACCCGCGAACTGGTTTTTAAAACTGCGAGCGTAATTTTAGCTGTCGAGCCTTATAAGGTCAACGGTTTTTTGAGCCTTTTCAGTTTTCTATGAATTTTTTAAGAAAATTTTAGGATTATTTAATGTTTGTTTGATAAAACAATTATGCCATTGGGGGAGACAATGGGGATGGAGTGGCTCTCGTCAACAGGATTGTCACCTAGTTGACCCGGGTTCGATTCCCGGCATCTCCACCACAATGGTTTAAAAAGAGCCCCGCGTAATGCGGGGCTCTTTGGATTGTCCGTCAACAGGATTGTCACTTGTATTTTACATCAACAAAATATTCCTGACAATATTTCCCTTTTACACTTTCCTTACAGACTGTGTTCCTGGCACTGGTGTTCCGTTTTGGCCATCTTTGTCTTCGATTGGCTTTGGGGCTTCTTTTGCTGGCGCTGGAACAACTCTTGGAGCAGGATCTTTGTGTGCTCCGAATTTTGCAGCGGTGCTACCTGGTGCCAATACAGCTTTTCTAGAAAGATTGTATCTACCTTGTTCATCAACCTTGAGCAATTTTACTTTTACAGCATCACCTACTTTAACTACGTCTTCCACTCTATTTACTCTTTCATTAGCCAATTCAGAAATATGAACTAGGCCTTCTTTGCCTGGTAAAATTTCTACAAAGGCGCCAAATTCCATAAGTCTTGTAACTTTACCATCAAAGATTTCTCCAGCTTCTGGAACTCTTACTATGTCTCTGATCGCTTTCATAGCCAAATCTCCTTGTTCTTGATTTGGAGCGGTAACAGTCACCAATCCTTCGTCAGCAATATCAATGTCTACTCCGAATTCCTTGATCATTCCTTGGATAGTTTCTCCACCTTTACCAATTACCATTCTGATCATGTCTTGAGGAATAGCTAAACTCATAATCAGTGGAGCGTACTTTGACAATTGTTTTCGAGCTTCTGGAACAACCGCAATCATTTTGTCCAAAATAAAATCACGAGCGATTTTTGCTCTATCCATAGCCGTCTTCATCAATTCAATCTTTAATCCCTTAATCTTGATATCCATTTGTAAAGCAGTGATTCCATCTCTGGTTCCAGTTACTTTGAAATCCATATCTCCGGCAAAATCTTCCATTCCTTGGATATCTGTAAGAATTTTGTAATCACCTGTTTCAGCATTGTGAACAAGTCCCATCGCAATACCGGCAACCGGTTTTTTGATTGGAACACCAGCACACATCAATGACAAGGTAGAACCGCAGACAGAAGCCATTGAGCTTGATCCGTTACATCTGGTAATTTCTGAAACCAACCAAATTGTATATGGAAAATCTTTTTCTTCTGGAAGGACTGGGATAAGCGCTCTTTCAGCCAAATCGCCATGTCCAATTTCTCTTCTATTTGGACCACTTAAACGTTTTACATCTCCAGTAGCATATGGAGGGAAATGATAGTGGTGCATGTATCTTTTTACCTTATCACTATCCATAATATCGACGATCTGAGCATCACTTGGACTTCCTAGAGTTGTGATTGTCAAAGCGGTAGTTTCACCTCTTTGGAAAATAGCTGAACCATGAGTACGAGGGAGTACGTCTGGAATAATATTAATCTGACGAACTTCGTCTAATTTTCTGCCATCAAGACGTTCCTCTTTTTCGAGAATATTTTTACGCATTCTCTTTTCAAAAAGAGTATTTAACGCTTCTTTTAATTCAGTTTCCGTGAAGTCTCCTGCCTCAAGTTCGGTTGCGTATTTTTCAAAAAGTTTGTCGTGAATAACGTGAATTTTGTCCTTTACTTCCATTTTTGTTACGCCTTTTACGTCAAGAATCGCTTCGTCCGTAGCTATAAATGCTTTTACGGCCTCCACAGCTTTATCGTTGCCTTCTTCAAGAATTAATTCAATCGGTCTAATTTCAAATTGTTTGGCATACTTTAATTGGAATTCACAAATCTTTTTAATATTTTCGTGAGCCAAATTTAAAGCTTCCAAAACAATTTCTTCAGGAACTTCTTTCATCGCAGCCTCAACCATGGTAATTGCATCCAAAGTTCCGGCCACGATAAGATTCATTTTCCCTTCTTCGCATTCTTTATAAGTAGGATTGACGATTAATTTTCCATCAAGATATCCCATTCTGACAGCGCCAACCGGTCCTTCAAAAGGCGCACCACTAAGAAGCATGGCCATTGAAGCTGCATTTAAAGCTGTTGTTGCTGGATCTACTTCCATGTCCACTGACAAAGCCGAACAGATCATCTGCACTTCATTTCTGGTCTTTTTTGGGAATAGAGGACGGATTGGACGATCTATCAAACGAGAGATCATAATGGCATTTTCTGATGGTCTGCCTTCTCTTTTGACAAAACGGCTGCCTTTGATCTTTCCTGCAGCATACATATTTTCCTCATAATCGCATGTCAAAGGGAAAAAGTCCCCATCGATTGCGTTTGGACTAATGGTGGCATTTGCCAAGATAACTGTGTCTCCCAAAGAAACTACAGCATAACCACTTGCATATGTAGCAATTGGCCCATTAGTGATTTTGAATTCTCGCCCAGCGAGATCCATTACCAATGTTTTTGGTTCCATATTGTTTATGGGTTAAGTTTTTTACCCATGGAACGGAACCAAATTCATTAAAGTAACAAGTTTCAACCGATTTATAGTTTCTGGAAGCGCTTTAATCGACTAAAACTTGTAACTTCTAACGAATCTTAGCCCGTTTTTAGGGTAAGATTTATATATAAAGTTTCAAGGATCGTTTGTTTTGGAGTTACTTCCTTAGTTTTAACTTCTTGATTGTCTCCTCGTAATCCTCTTTCTTGTGCATTCTAAGATATTGTAGGTGTTTTCTTCTTTTTCCAACTAATCCTAGTAATCCTCTTCTGCTGTGAGCATCCTTTGGGTGTGTTTCTAGGTGACCTGAAAGTTCATTGATTCTTTCAGTCAGAATAGCAACCTGAACTTTTGATGAACCAGTGTCTTTTCCGTGAACACCGAACTTTTTCATGAGGTCTTTCTTCTTATCTCTGTCCATATATATTCAATAAGTAAATAGTTGATCCTTGCAAATCCGTGTATGAAATTTACCAAAAAAAAACATATTTGGCAAGCCTAAATTTAGCAAGCGTTAGACGATTCTCTACATCCACTTCCGATAACGGAAATATCCGATCATTCCAAAGGCCACTCCAGCTATAATTCCAGCAACTACGATGCTTGCAAAAGGGTGTCCTGCAAATGGTAAGCCTTCAACATTCATTCCGTAAAATCCGGTAATAAAAGTCATCGGTAATAAGACCACAGAAAAAATCGTCAACATCTTGATGATGTTGTTGGTGTTGTGTGAAATGATCGATTCGTTGGTCTCATGGAGTGACGCCACCAATTCCTGTAAGTTTTCCAGGGTATTCCACATCTTTTCTATTTTATCTACGATATCATCGAAATAGACATCTAGATTTTCGGGAAGGAACTTTTTATTCTTATGCTCTAGTTGAGCAAGAATGGGACGTTGAGGCATCACAATACGCCTGAAGTTGATAATATCTTTTTTTAGCCATAAAACTTCTTTCAAACAATCTCTTGAATAATCAGAATCAAAAACATCCTTCTCAATTTCATTTAATTGTTTACTCAATTCATCAAGTAAAGGGAAACCTGATTCAAAAAGATCATCGATAATCATGTACAAAAAGTATCCAGTCCCCTTTCCCATATATTCCTCTTTTGTCGCCGTGCTCTTTTTACATTTCGTAAATACTTTCTCGAGGGTTTCATTATCGTCATGTAAAGTAACGATGAAATTTTGGCCAATAAACAAATCTATCTCCGCGTTTTTGATATGTTTTCCTCTGCCAGATTTAATCGGAATATGTAAAACTATAAACAGATAGTCATCGTAATCATCAATCTTCGCACGCTGAATTTCAGACAAACAATCTTCTAAGTCGAGATGATGAAATTTATAGTTTCTCTTGAGATATTCAATCGCTTTTTCATCAGGATTATTGAGAGAAACCCAAGTAAATTTATTTTCAGGACTTTTTAATTTTTCGATAATGCATGGCTTTTCTTCTGGAGTCATACTGTTAATATATTGCGACCACATCTTCGAGTCAATTCGTAAATTGACTTTCTGAGTATCCAAAGTAGAATTAGGTGTATGGATTATAAACAGATCATTGCAGAGTCCTGGGTCTATACTCAAAAAAATAAAAAACTCATTCTCTGGTTTGGTTTCCTTCAAGCCATTCTAACTACATCTGTGGGAGTTGGATATATCGCTTATCAGATTTTTGCTTTCAAAACTTCGTGGATGTTTGATAATGCAGAACATAGTTCTTTAACTCAGGTAATCACTTTGATTTGGGATTTTATTAAGGGGCACCTGTCATGGACAGCTCCATTAGTGGTTGTAGCCATTTTATTTTTTATTTTTTACATACTGTTTCCAACAATCGCCAAAGCCTCAGCGATTCAAATGATTGCGAGGAATCGAAATGGACAAAAAGCGGGAGTTGGAACTGGGCTAAGACATGGAATAATGTCATTTCTGCCTTTGTTTGAGTATCATACATTGATTAAGACTTTTTCCCTTTTCTCGATATTGATTGAAATGTCTTTTGTTGTCAGAAATCTCGGACCAGCTATTTTTAAATTCCTACTTCCTGTCTTTATAATATTTATTATTATCAGCCTCCTTTTAACGCTACTTTTTACATTTGCAGATTTCTATATAGTAATTGATGACAAAAAAGTTTTTGAATCAATGAAAGAAAGCGGAAAATTAGTGATTACTCATTGGCAATCCACTTTTTTGATTACTATTTTGATGATAATCATCGGTGTCAGAATTATTATTCAAGCTTTTGTTGTCCTGGCGATTCCGGGAATTATTATCTTAGTTAGCGGATATATCGCTACAGTGGCCTTGCCTATTACTGGGGTGATTGTGGGCCTTATTATTGGAGGAATCGGACTGATTGTTGCAGCTTATTTAAATGGGGTTGTCGATATTTTTTCTTATTCGGTTTGGACTTTTACGTTCTTGGCTTTGACTTCAGAAAAACAACTTAGCGCTAGAGAAGCTGATAAAATCGAGGAAGAACCTGCCCATCACCATCCTCTAGAGGCTATTAACCCTGAAGGAACGGAGCATAAAAATCTTTGAGTCTTACCTGGTGGTATAAAAGGCGAGCAGCATAAACAGAAGGTATAAGGTAGTAAATATGCTTATCCTTATTAGAATTTTTTTAGGATTTGGTTTAAATCTAACATTGGCATCTTTTTCACGCAAAATCTGATAACGGTATGCCTCAATTGCAGTGCTCAAGAACACAAAAAATGATAAAAATATGATAATGTTAATGTTGGTATAGATTTTGTAACTAGGCGTATTTGGAAGGTTCAGTGTAATGTTACTGGTAAAGAAATAGGCTACTAGAATCGTGAAAAAATGGAGTAATTGATCAAGGACAAATGGTTTAACTTTTTTATCATGTTTTAAATCATAATTTATTTTTGCATAATCAATCCAAAAATGGAAAAAACAAATGCCAAAATTTACTCCGATAAGCCAGTCGTAACCATTTAAAATGAATGGCAGCAAAACAATATTTCCTACCATAAAATGGATGAGTACATGCAAAAGAATGCCTTTGATACTTCTCATTTTATAGAGAACCAATCTTTCCGTCTGAAAAACAAAGTCACCAAGTAGATGTGAGAAAATTAGATATCCTAAAAGCATCTTAATAAAATTTATTTATCATTAAATTCCAGCCTATCTACGATTATCGTGCTTACTTTATTGGCCAAAGCGGGATTACTAGCCATTAAAGCATCGAAATTCTCTTTGCTCAAAACGAAAACCTCACTTTCAGCCATAGTTCTTGCAGCTGCGGTATGAGGGATTTCGGAGATCAAAGCCATTTCTCCAAAGAACTCGCCATCATTAAGCTCAGCCACTTCATCCGGTAAAACACTACCCTCTTTCGGTTCATGGTAAACTCTGATCTTTCCTTTATGGATTAAATAGAGGGCATCTCCAGGCTCCCCTTCTTTAAAAATTTGATAACCAGCAGGGTAATACATCAACACGATGTGTTTAATAATCTCTTTGTGTAAATTTTCGTCTAAAGTCGCAAAAAAAGGAATCTTTTTCAGAATAGGCAAAATCGCATTTGAATCAACATCACTTGTCGTATTTACATTATCCATTGAAATGAGGTTATGAATGGAACCTTACGAGTATTATTATACCATAATATGTGGCCTCGATAAAAGCGCCGTGTGATTGATGTGATTACGCGTGTTGACACTTTTACCGTTTTGTATTATAATGATGCATAAACAAAATAAAAACTAAACAATGCTTAAGCTCACTCAAGGTCATAAGATTGCGATAAGTGTTGCAGCGATTTTCATGGTTTCCCTTTCTATTATGCTGTTTCTGCTAGGTGGCGGCAGCCAGAATTTAGGACATGTACAAGCTGATGTCAGCCATTCTACGTCAAACGGAGAATCTGAGGGAGAAGGCGATTTAAGTTTAAAGTTGCTGGAGGAGTACGAAGCTTATTTTGAGGAATCAAGTGATATTGTCTTTGCTACCGATGCTGCAAGTAAATTTACTTATGCGAGCGAGGATTTCTGTAAATTGATTGAAGAAAATTGTAGCCTAATAAATGGAAAATTGTTCTTTGATTATGTTGACGGAAAAGACTTGGCGGATTTAGCTTCAACTCACGCCAAGATAGTTAAAAACGGCAATGATTCCAAAGGGCTTGGACCTTATAGATTACACAAAGCTAATGGCGACCAAGGGCCTTTTGTAATGCTGAGCACTCATTCAATTTTGGATAATGAGAAAAAAGTTGTAGAGATCGTTTTCTCTCTTAAGGATATTACCGACAAATTAAATGAGATGCAGAAGGAAACTCCAATCCAAGAAGAAGTACATACCAAGTCTTCGGAAGAAGTTACTTTGCCTGAAGATGATTCCAGACCTGGTGATACCAGACTTATGGTGGAAAAAGTTAGCTTCAATATGCGTCTGCTTAGTAAGCTGTTCTAAATTCGGCTTTTCTTGCCTTGATAATCAATCGCGAGTAAAATCGCGCTTGAATTAGTCGTTTTAAATATATCCTTATGACTCAATATCAAGCTTCACAAGTTGAATTAAAGTGGCAGAAAAAGTGGGAAGAGAGTGGGCTCCATAAAGTTGATCTAAAAGACTCAAAGAAGAAAAAATTTTACAATTTAGTAATGTTCCCCTATCCATCTGGAGACAAACTTCATGTTGGGCATTGGTATAATTTTGCACCTGCTGATAGTTTTGGAAGATATATGAGAATGAATGGATACAATGTTTTAGAGCCGATTGGGTTTGATAGTTTCGGATTGCCTGCGGAGAATTACGCAATCAAAACAGGTGTTCATCCAAAGAAAAGTATCGCGCAAAATGTGGAACATATGATTACCCAATTGAAGAGAATGGGAACTCTTTATGATTGGGACAAAACTGTCGTGACTTCCACTCCCGAGTATTATAAATGGACTCAATGGATGTTTTTGCAATTATACAAAAAAGGCTTGGCATTCAAGAAATATGCCCCTGTAAACTGGTGTCCTAGTTGTAAAACTGTTTTAGCAAACGAACAAGTGCAAGATGGAACATGTGATCGTTGTGGATCTGAAGTTACTAAAAGAGATCTTTCACAATGGTTTTTCAATTTGAGTTCATATGCTGAAAAATTATTGGATTATGAGGGACTGGAATGGCCGGAAAAAACTATTGCGATGCAGAAAAACTGGATTGGGAAAAGTGTTGGAATAAATATTACTTATGATGTAAAAGAGCTTAAAGAAAAAATTACAGTTTATACTACGAGACCCGATACCAATTTCGGAGCGACTTTTATCGTAGTATCTCCCGAGAGTGTGTTTGTGAAAAAGAACTTTGATTTATTCGAGAATAAAAAGAAAATTGAAGCTTATATAGAGGCGGCAAACAAGAAGTCAGACATTGAAAGAATTGCTGAGGGCCGTAAAAAAACAGGTGTCGACACCGGACTTTTTGCGATAAATCATCTTACTAAGAAAGAAATGCCTATATACGTGAGTGATTTCGTATTAGCTCATGTGGGAACGGGATGTGTGGTTGGTGTTCCAGGGCATGATCTTCGCGATTTTGAATTCGCGAAGGAAAAGAAACTTGAAATTATCCGCGTTGTTGTCGGAGCAGATGGAGATCGATCAGCTATCACGAAACCTGAACAAGTTCAGGAACATGAAGGCAAGATGATCAATAGCGATTTTCTGAATGGCATGGATATTCACAAAGCTACTTCCGCGATAATGGATTACCTTGAAGAAAAGAAATGGGGGAAAAGAACAGTAAATTATAAATTAAGAGATTGGTTGCTTTCCAGACAAAGATATTGGGGAGCGCCGATTCCTGTTATCAATTGTTCGAAGTGCGGAGAAGTGCTTGTTCCGGAGGAGGATTTGCCGGTATTGCTTCCTGATTTAAAAGATTTTACTCCTGGAAATGATGGCAAATCTCCATTGTCAAAAAGTGATGAATTTAAAAACTGTAAATGTCCAAAATGTGGAGCAGATGCCGAAAGAGAAACAGATACAATGGACACTTTCGTTTGTTCAAGCTGGTACTATTTGAGATATCCAAACAATAAATTGACGGATAAAGCTTTTGATAAAACGATGATAACAAAGTGGCTACCAGTGGACATGTATATCGGAGGTCCTGAACATGCGTGTATGCATTTGATCTATGCGAGATTTATAAATATGGTGATGCGCGATCTCGGATTTATTGATTTTAAAGAACCTTTCAAGAAGTTAGTTCATCAAGGCATGATCACTAAAGATGGCGCAAAAATGAGTAAATCTAAGGGAAATGTGGTAAGTCCTGATACTTTCGTAGAACAATATGGGAGTGACGTTTTCCGCATGTATTTGATGTTTATGGGCCCTTTCCAAGATGGTGGAGATTGGAATGACAAAGGCATTACGGGAATTTCTAGATTTGTGGAGAGATTTTGGACTTTGATCAATGGGAATTCGGTTAAGAATGATGATGAAAATGTGACACGTGCTTTGAACAAGTTGGTCAAGAAAGTAGGCGAAGATATTGAGATTTTCCATTTCAATACATCTGTTGCGGCGATGATGGAATTTGTAAATTTGACGATAAAGAATGGACTTTCAATCGAGAGTAAAAAAGTTTTGGTAAAAGTTATTGCGCCACTTGCACCTCATTTGGCAGAGGAATGTTGGGAAGTTTTAGGTGAAAAATATAGTATAATCGAAGCTGGCTGGCCAAGTTATGATGAAAAATTAACAGTGGATAATGTGGTTACGATTGGTGTTCAGGTGAACGGAAAAGTACGCGGTGAGATTGAAATATCTAAAAATGCTGATCAGAAAACAGCGATCTCCATGGCCAAAGAAAATCCAAATGTAGCAAAGCACTTAGAGAACGTAGCGATTGTGAAAGAGATCTACGTCCCAGGAAGAATTATTGGGTTTGTGGTGAAGTAGGAGTTTTTGCTAACAGACAAGTTTTGATATAAAGATCTGTAAACATATCCACAAAAAATTCTGCGCCATTTTTCCCACCAGTAGAATCCTGTGCCTTAATTCCGGTGATCGGACATCTTGCGATTTTTCGTCTTACTCCTGACATTAAAAATTCTACGGCTTTTCCAATCGCGGCGTTAATAAAAGATGGAGATGTTTGCAAGGACAGCTTTCCCCCCTCTATTTTTACGGACACAGCGTCCTTTTTTAATCTAAATCTCGAATAACGAATAGGAGAATCTGAGGACTCAACAGGAAGAAAAACATTCTCTCCTCCTTCAAAATAAGTCACGTTAATTCCGCCAAGGGCATTTCCAGACATTCGAGGTTTAGCTTTTAATACATCTTTGACTTCTCCTCTTTTCAAAAAATCAGCAATTTCATTAGGAAGAATTTTTCCATGAAGTTGCTTAGTAAACCCTTCCAGCATTTGAAGGATGTTTGCTGCTCCCTGAATAAATCCCTCTCTTATGCGTTTATTAAGGCCAAAATTAAGATTTGAATTCAAGACTGAAAGAACTGTCTTGATTCTATCCTCTCCTTGGGAAGGTGAATTTTGTGCTAGTTTTTGAATGGTTAAATCGACAGCCTTACGCATCTGTGGAATTTTTTCTTCAATTGAACCAGCAGTTTCAAGAAAACTTTCTGTATTGTCGACTTTATTCATATCTTTTGCAGCAAAGACCTCTCCTTTTCCAACAGACTTGAATCCACCTGCAAGATCTACTTTTTGTCCCTCATTTGTTCCCGCCATAGGTTTAAGTTATTTGTAAATTATAGCATAAATTAAACAAAAAAGGTACTTAAAGATATGACAAAACTATTGGCAAAACCCTAAATAATTGGAAAAATTATTGGGTTTGTGGTGAAGTAGAATTGCCTGGAGCTTCTGTTAAGTGAAGCAATGGATGCCCCTCTTGAACGATGGTGATTTTGTCGACTAGAACTTCTGATGTTTCGCGTTGAGATGTTTTCCCAAGAGCTTGAATAAATTCTTCATTGGCATTTTCTAACTTAAAATTCCAATCGTATTTGGCGAAATTAAACTCTGAAGGAAGATTTTTCAAACTATCCGGAGCTACATGAAAATGTAATTCCGGAGTACCTGTATAATCTGAAACTTTCACTCCCCATCCGTTTAAAACCGTGTCTCCTTCAAATACTATTGGAGTAGGATCGGCAACCGGCAAAGTCCCTGAAACGAGTTTCCAAGTTGCAATTTCTTCGCATCCTGAAAGCAAAATCAGAGATGCTACTAAAACTGTGAATATGGTAATTGTTTTTTTCATAGTGGAGTGGATTAGTGAGGCAATTGTTACTCCTAATTTTATTTTTTGCAACCATTTACTGTTGGCGAAAATAGATCAACAGTTTTGGAAATGGAGATTGGAGAGTCGTGGACTTTTGTTATGGGATTTGGAAGAGGGATTTTTTTATAAATTTTTTGCAAATTATTTTTTAGGAATATGATGGGGGTACTTCTTGAGATTCTTTTGTGACGTTTGGGGGATCTAAAATAAAATCGATATCTTCGAGTCCTTATGGAGTCTTTCAACTAATTCCTGTGAACATAGTTTTCTATAGTTCATAAGATGTCCTTTGACATCTTTGGTCTAGTTCGTGGTTTCTTTAACTTTGCCTTTTGGCAAAAAAGGAGGCGCCCATGTTTCGCAAGGTCATGATCCTGGTAGCGATGGCTGTGTGCTTCGCGGTTTCTGCCTGTGGTGGGAGCGAAGAAAAGGCTCCGAAGGCAGTGAACTACCCTTACGAAGGAGGTGGAGGCAAAAGTTTCAAGATTCCCGTGCCCAAAGGATATGACTGGGAAGTTAGTCAGTCCTGGGGCAAACACTGTAAAACATGTGACGAAAGATATCCTTCCGACGAAGTTTCGTACTGTGAATCTTCGCACATGGAGAAAAGTTGCGAATTTGGATGGGATTTCAACCTGCCCGGAAATGCGGATAGTGGCAAACCTGTTTTGGCGACTGCAAATGGGCATGTACAGGAGGTTTCCTCCGGAGAAAATGGAGGTTGGGGCAATATGGTCATTCTCAATCATGGGGATGATCTTTGCTCAAGACATTCTCATCTGCTCGAAAACTCCATCAAAGTTGAAGAGGGACAGCAGATCTGCCAGGGGATGGCAATTGCTGAGATTGGTGATAGTGGAAATTCTTCCGGTCCTCACCTTCATTTCCAGTTCGAAAATTGCCAAACTGGTTCCCCTATCGAAATAGGGTTCAATGATGGCAATGGGATTCCTCTCTGCACGAGAGGTGAAGACCGTTACGATAGCGATGGCAATTATATCGCGCTGAAACTGACTAATTCTTTGCGTGAAAATTGCGAAGAAGAGGAAGTTTTTGGTGGCGAAGAATTGCCTAGCAGTGGCTGGGTTTCGGCTTCTTGCGGAGCTCTTTCGGGCTGTCCGATGATTACCAATTGCGGACGTGAACAGAATCATCAGTTCAAAGATGGTTCGGAAATGGAAGCACGAGTGAAAAAAGCTGCAATGTATCTCTATGGAGAATGTGCAGTTGATGGGAAAAGCGATGGAGAGTTCCACTCACGAGATACCTTGACGCGAGCAGAAGCCCTGAAGGTCCCAATGTATCTTTTCGGGCTGACTGCAAATTGTGGTAGTGATGAGCCTTTTGCAGACGTGGACACTGATGATTGGTTTTTCGGAGTGGTTGCTTGCGGCGTAAAATATGGGCTTCTTGAACATGCCTCGAATTTCGATCCAGATTCAGAAGTCACGTTCGCCCAAGCAGCCAAGTTCGTGGTCATGGCAGCCGAAAGAGCTTCCGTGATCGATATTCAAAGCCCTTCTCAGAGTCATTTCCCTGGAATAGGGAAAGACCATTGGGCTTATGAATATGTGGAAACTTTGGCCTTTTATGGAGGACTCTTGAAGAGTCCAGATGAATATTCATCTGGGCAAACAATGGAGCGTGGAGAATACGCTCTGATGGTTGCATCAATGTCTCCCTGTTTCTGTGAAAATGTGAGCTGCGAACAGGGATGTCGGTGTAATCAAGAAATGTTTGCCTGTACCGATTCTTCCGATGATCCTGGAATCGGAGGAGAGAACAGCAACTCTGAGGGGGTTGAGGAAAACAATTTGGAATGGGAGGATGTGCTGGAAATAAACTGCCATGTCGATCCCTCCCATACCGAATGTGGCGAGACTGGTACTTTTCTCTACATCAAGTGCCGTCTCGACAATAAGAGCGAAGTGGATTTGTCCCTCAACGACCTTGTCCTGACACTGGTTCCAGATTACGAAGAATGCGAAGTGATTGATTCGAATCTGCAAACTGGTGTTGGAGTACAAAGCGTTGAAGCCGGAGAATCCAAAGATCTTAATGGTCACTACGAAATTTTGTGTTCTTCTTTGAACATGGAAGAACTTGAAGTTTCTTTTGACCTGAAAGAAAGGATTTCCGGAAACGTAACTTGGTCCTACGAAGTAGTAAATACCTACATTGAGATTGCAGGGCTGGATCTCTCCGCATGCAATCCTGAAAATACGGGCGAGAATGGGGATTGCACCCCCTTGAACTGCCTTGATGCGGGGAGGAATTGTGGGCCTATAGATGACGGCTGTGGAAGCACCCTGAGCTGTGGGACTTGCGAGCTCCCAATGGTATGCGATGGCGGACTTTGTCGCCCTTGCGAGCAGGAAAGCTGCTGGGAAAACTGGGAGTGCAATCCCGAAAATCCGTACAGCGTGCATGTTACTTCGAATGAGGGTGGATCAGCAGAAATCCTTACTGCGGATGGAGCACATTCTTCATTCCAGATTACTGAGCACATGAATTGGAGTAATGGTTCTTTCATCCCGTGTGATGGTCTTCCTGCAGCAATCTTGGTAACTTCCGGCCCTCATGGAGCGAATGTCGGCATCAGGCCAATCACCTACCCGCCCGCCGCTTTCTACTTCAACTACAATGGGGCCATCACCCTAAATCCACCCGGACAACCTTCGGATCTCGCAACCTTCTACGGATACAACGAAGCCTTTACGAATTTGTTGATCATAATTCCGTTCGTGAATTAGGATTAACAGGAAAAACTAGACCTAGAGATGTGAATAATAAAGAAGGAGGGGCGCGCAACAAGCGCGCCCCTCCTTCTCCTTCTTTTATTTCCTTATTTTCAA
Organism: Candidatus Altimarinota bacterium; assembly: GCA_041678805.1. Lineage (GTDB taxonomy): Bacteria > Patescibacteriota > Gracilibacteria > UBA1369 > LOWO2-01-FULL-3 > CAINDQ01. Next base: position 18,636 of record JBAYNL010000001.1, read on the forward strand.
AATCATTCCTGGAGATATTTTATCTCTTTTGATGATAGGGTTATCTTTACGAATTTGCTCCACAGTTGTTCCTTTTTTTCTAGCAATGGAACTGATTGTATCCCCTCTTTTTACTTTATATATCACGAATGGAGTTCTTTCCCTGCTTGTTATTTTCTGAGAAATTCTAGGAGCACGTCCTGCGGCTTGAGCAATTTTAGTAGCGGCTCTTAGTCCGACCAGTTTATCTTCTCTATATCCATACCAGTCACCAGATCGTTTACGACTCGCCTTTCTTATTCCCTCCAAGTTTGGATTAATTAATCCAAGAGCGACATCTTGATCAATCAATTTTGAATTATCAGGGAGTCCTAACAACGCCCAATTGATATTGATTGGATCTGATTTTCTACCTCTAAATTTTACGCCCCTAAAAGTATTCATTGCCACTTGGCTGTGAGTCAAAACATTTCTGGCTTCTATCCCATATATTGACCCAAGTAAATGGACTAATTTCTTGATAGATTCATATTGTTTTCTATTCCATTCTTCTCCTTTTTGGGCAACTACTTCTATCCCGATGGATTTCATAGAAATTCGATCATCTCCACCCCAACGAGCTTGAGCGGTTAAATCTGCCGTTTTACCGGCATGGTTGAGATAATATCTCCGATCTAAAACATAGGTGATCGATCCATCTTTTTCGACAACATAGTGCGCTTTTTTTTCTTTCTTAGCGCCATCTCCATCACGACTAATCGTTGAATGAAGGATGATGTATTTTGTTTCTTTTCTAAGTACGGGTTTGTCAATTCTAGGTTTTTTCAAAAGCTTCCCTCTCCTTGTCCAATACCATCTTGATTGAGCTAATTCTTGTTCCCCAGCTGCGTTCACATATGTTGGAATGTCTTTTTCTTTTAATCCGTATTTATTTTCGAGTTTGGCAATCCCTTCTTTTTTGAGGTTAGGATCAGTATACATAGGAATTTTACCTAAAACTTCCTTGGTCTCTGGTTTTTGATATTTTTTTCTAGCATCAACAGCTTCTGTCTTTTCTTTTTCTCCCAATGAATCCATTACAAATTTCACATACTCCTTGCCTGGAATAAAAAACTTTGTACCAGGTTTAAATACATAACCAGTTAGATCATCCGGAACAGTTTTAAATTCTGGATTATTTGCCATATTAAAATCCACGATTGCATCCATCAATATTTTCCTCATATTTTGTCTTTCTATATGCGTTTGTAAATCATCAAACCCGTTCATCCCCTTTTTTTGGCATTCTTTCATTAATTTGTCTGCCATAGACCATAAGCTATGTTCTTTGGTTAACTCGTCTATTTTATAACTGACATGGTCTGGAGGAGTGGGAGCTTTGTTTGGCAATGGCGATGTGCTCAATTTCTCCGTGGCTGAAATACCTTCGATGATTCTGCCATAACGTAAAACTTCGCCAACTTGACCTATCGTAAGTCCGCTATTTTTCCCATTAATCGTAAATTTTTTAGATAAAATACGATCTTTTTTTGTCCATAATTCCGTATATTTTGGGATAGCGGGGTATTCTTTGTAATCAACATTAAAATGGGGATCTCTAACTCGAGCAGCAGGGCCAGCTGGAATCCCCAATTGACGAGCTAATTCATCAGCAACTTTTCTTTCGAATGAATCAAAAGTTTTCTGGCCCGAACGTTCCCAAAGTTTTTTTATTCCGCTATATCCTTTGTTGTACATCATGTGTCCTATGATCCTTCTTTGACCCTCTGGTAATTTGGCAAATGGCTGTTTAGCGGCATACTGATCTACACATATATGGTAAAACAGAATTCCGGCGATACAGTTATTTAAAGGATTTTTTACGCTTTCGGCGGTAATCGACAAATGAAAGAATTTATTAACGTCTAAAATCGCTCTGTTTTTCAATTGGAAATAACCAACGGCTCCAGTCCGAGAGACTACTTCATTGCTTAATTTACTTTCTTTGATCATTAGAGGGAGATATCTATCTGGATTGTTGTAATCGATCTTAAATCTTGGAGCGATTGATTTTCCCGATAATTTTGACTGAATCCACGACAAGGCACTTTTTAGATTTGATCTTGCTGCCTTGAGTTTTTCTGGAGTGATCCCTGGGACAGTTTCAAATCCGGTTTTCTCCGCCACCTCTGCTGCAATGGCAGCACGTTGATCTTGGGCAGATTCCCTTGTCACAAGACCACCTCTTTCAAGTTTGGCTTTCTCTTCAACCGCTTTAGCTGCAGGCGGAGGTGTAACTTCAGGAGTTGTTTTTGGGGTATCTGAAGCCCCTTCTCGACGACTAAGCGGTGGAGTGGGAGTTCTAAATATCAAAAATCTTTCTTTCATATTATTTGTTTTTAATTTTATAAATCATATCTTCGGAAAGTGTTTCTATTTTTTTACCGGCGTTTAAATCTCGCACTCTTGCGAGCATGACAGCTGCCACTTTGTCATTTATACAGGCGACAAAATATTTCTCGGCATCTTGGAAATTTTTGCTTTTGTATGCGGCTAAACCTTTGCCATAATTTTCGATATTTTGCTTAATTTCTTCAGTTAAATCCGTTCTCTCACAAACTAATTCGTAAACAGTTACAGGATCTTTTTTCCCAGGCAAAATTACCAAGTCCACTTCTCTCAAAACTATTTTATTTTTCAGATCGTCGATGTTCGCGAACTTATCAAAACCTAAAACCGCAGTAACCCCTCCATAAACTTTACTAGCACAACTTTCCAATCTGGAAGCCGTATTTATGGTGTCACCCATCGCTGTATAATCGAATCTATTGGTAGAACCCATGTTCCCCACAATCGCTTCTCCGGTATTAATTCCGATTCTCATTTCAAGCGCTGGTTTTCCCTCTTTGCTCCATTTCACATTCAAAACTTTCAAATATTTTTGCATTGCCACGGCAGCAAGATATGCTTTTACGATGTGATCTTCTTGAGCAATCGGCGCATTCCAAAATCCCATAATTGCATCTCCCTCAAATTTATCAATCGTTCCACCGAAGTGTTTAATGACTTTTTCCATCACCGTAAAATATTCATTTAATTGTGATATCCAAGCGGTAATTTCAGTTTTTTCGGAAAGAGCGGTGGAATCTTTTAGGTCAGTAAAAAATACTGTAATTACTTTTTTCTCACCTCCGAGTTTTACGGCATCAGGATTTTTACTGATAGCATCAACTAAATCTTCACTGACATAATGACTAAAAGCCGAAGTCATCTCGCGTTTTTTCTTGTCTGCAATAAAATAGCGGTAAATCCACGCCGCGATATATGAAAAAATTATCGCAATAAATGGATAAATCATATTTGGAATAAAGCCTGATTTATATAGGAGATGAGCCCCTAAATAATACCCTATCAAAGCGACAAAAAGCGATATAGTTGAAACAATAATGCCAGCGTAATTGAATAGCAGAATGAGTGCGAATGAGATCAAGGCGATCATCAAAATTGTGCTCGGGGCGCTTTGATTAGTAAGAAATTTTTGTTCAATAATTGTCTGAATTTCATTGGCACGGAATTCAATTCCCGTCATCGGCACTTTGTTGGAACGAGAGGTGAGGACACGATCTTGGCCTTCTTTTAGATTTGTCACGCCTACTAAAACGATTTTATCTTTGAATGTTCCTGGTTCAAAATTTTTGTTAACAACATCGACAAAAGATATTTCTCTGAAACTGAATGGATCTCCAAAAAAGTTTACATTTAATTTTCCATTTTCTAATGGAAGTTTTGGGATTTCATTTTCAGGCAAATATTTTTTAACGGTGGCAAAAGCTAAATCATCATAAGATTTCTGATCTTCCGGATTTATGAAAGTGGGCTTTACCCTGCGGATAAGGCCATCTGAGTCGAAAGTGTCATAGGCAATTCCGATTGAATGATTTGTGGCGAATTTTGGAATTGGAAAAGATACCTGAGCTGCTTCTTCCATAATTGCACCAAGAAGAACGATATTGGAATGTTTTTTTAGTTCTTCGGCAAATAAATTGTCAGCAGGATGACTCATGATCGAAGAATATTCTGTAACTCCCTGTTTATAGACTGTTAATTTTTCCTCAACCAGAGTTTTTGCATCAGCTTCTTCTTTTAATTTAATTAATTGAGGAGTAGAAATACCTTTTGAATAGGTGTTAAACAAGATATCGAACGTAATTACCTTGGGAGTTTCGGGCTCAATCACTTGTAATAGTTTGACGTAATTTTCCCTGCTCCATTGGCCAAATCGACCTAATCCGGGAGCCATTGAATCGGTGCTTTTATTGTCGATTCCCACAATAATGATTTCTTTTGAGGGCTCGTTTTTGGTGTAAAGGGTATCAGCTATTTTGAGATGCCAAGAGTAAAAAATTCCAGGAATTATTAAAATTGCTGAAAATGCAGTAATAATTAAGGAAATTAAAACTGCTGCAAAGATTTTGTTTTGTAAAAGTTTTGGGAATTTCATCCCCTAATTATACCAGATTTTTGGCTTTGATAAAAGGCTTATGGAGCTAGATCTTAATGGGAAGGGATCAATTTAGAAACCCACTCAAGATCATTTGTAGGCGGATAACTTTCGACTTTACCATGAACACCGGCGGTAACCGTACGCTGAATAACAATTGGCGGAGGATTTTGGCCGGGATATTTGGCTTTTTCAGCTGCAGATGGCTGCATTGTGAGTAAAATTGTTACTGATGGATGGGACTGCATATTAGGTTCAGCATAAGCTTTATAGGGATCGTCGACTGGAGTAATGATGAATTTTAGGTCTGCAACAGTACTGCGAAATGGAGTAATGGGCACAAAATTGCTTGAGGTAGGATTAAAGACTGCTATTTTATTGTTACGAGTGGCCGTTTTTAAACCTAATGTAGTTAGTACCCCGTCATCGTCAAGGATTCCTGGAAAAATATCCTCTAATACACTTACTAAATAATCACTATTTGTTGAATCACAGATATAGTCAGGAGCACAGGTAAATAAGTCCATCATGCCATTTTGATCGCTATCGAGTCCATCAAGTTCCAGCATTCCAATAGCAGTATCATTAATTTCTGGATCTGGGTTCACCTTGATAAGCAGCTTTCCAATGATTGTTTTTCTGGTTCCATCTGGACTAATTAAGAATAATTCATCAGCATTCGTTGGCCAATTAGTACTATTTTCTGAACTCTGATAAAGGCTACAGTTGCCCCCTGCCGCTTCTGCAATATTTGTGTCACAAAAAGCGTTTGACGTGTCTTCATCTTCACCTCTCCCTTCATAAGGATTTTTTCCGGTATTTTTATCTTTAGAAAATTTATAGAGAAGGGTGCATTCGCTTATTGGGGCTAGTGGATCTACCGGCACATCAGAACATTCGACTCCTAAATTCTCGGGATTGGTACCGACTGATCCTATTCCAGTATCAGGATCATAGGTTAGTCCTGGGTCATAAAATCGGCTGGAATATACTCCATGATACATGCCATATGCGATCCCAGGGATATTATCTGCAAGTCGTGGTTGAATAACATTCACACTGTAATATTCATCATAATCGATAGCATTTTCATGAATCAAAGTCGCTAATTGTTCCATCACTACTCTGGAATCATCGTACACAGCATTTAAAATAGTTGCTCTCTTTTCAGTTGTGATAATGTCAAAAAGAATCATAGTAGTCATGGCTATAACCACCACAAAAAGGCTTGCAGCAATCAATACTTCAATCAACGTAAATCCTTTTTGTTTTTTCCAATAAATCATTTTACAAATAATTTGTTAAAATTTCTGTTCCGGTGACTGTATACGGAACCGCTCCATCATTCCACTTAACAATGGCTTGAATAGTGATTGAATCATTATCCATATCGATGATCCTTATTCCTCTGTAAAAATTTGCAATTTCGCCATTTGCTATTGGAATATATTTACTATTTTCTATTTTCAATCCATACATAAAATGGATAGGATCTTCCATGGTATTTCCTTCCCCATAAGTCAATGTCCATTTATTATCGACTAGGTCTAGGGTGATCGAATAGTCGTTATTACCATCTGGGTGATAGGTTGGCAAACCGCAGGCATTTGAATCGCTGACTCCCGGAATGATTGGCTTGATGTTCATCCAGCATTCCTCTTTATTTATTGGAAAGTTCATCCAGTTGGTATCGCGGATATTTTTTACTGCTTCAAGGGCTTCACTGGCGAGATTTTGGGCAATGAGATAATTTTTTGAAAGAGAAAGTCCTTTGGTTGCCGAGATGATGGCAGATGCCGCTGCTGCTGCGCTTACCGTTACCAAAGTGAGGGCGATTAAAACTTCCAATAATGTTTCTCCTCTTTTGTTCATTTTATATGGCTAGTTGTGGAACAGTGTATTCTTCTGCGATTCCTGATCTTAGAAAGACGGAAATATTTTTAGTTAAACCTAATTTGTTATCTTTAAGTTCTAGATAAATGGA
>JBAYNL010000002.1:0-22219 GCA_041678805.1 Candidatus Altimarinota bacterium
ATAAAAAAATTCGTAAAAATAAAAATTAAAAAAAATATTCCATTTGCCTCGGGACTAGGAGGTGGATCTTCTGACGCGGCAGCGATTTTAAAAGGATTAAACAAATTATGGAAATTAAAATTATCAAAATCCTCTTTAGCCGATTTAGGAGCAAAACTCGGAATGGACGTCCCCTTCTTTATTTATGGAGGAACTGCTTTGGGAGAACATTACGGTGAAAAAATAACAAAACTTCCCACAATCAAAAACATAAAATTCAAAATCTATCCGGGGAAAACGCCGCTTATTAGCCAAAAAACTCAAACGGCATACCAAAAATTAAGTCTGAAAAAATGCGGACAAAATCTATTCAAAACAAAACTTCTAATCCAAGGAATAAAAACTAAAAATAAAAAGTTAATTATCGAAAACCTTCACAATGATTTTGAAACGGTAACAAAAGTTTCAATAAATCATCATCTTTCTGGCGCAGGACCAACTTCCTTTACTGTGCGAGCGCTCTAAAATTCTCCTCTGCCATTCATCGCCTTACTTAAAGTCACTTCATCGGCATATTCCAGATCTCCTCCCACCGGCAAGCCCCTAGCAATTCTCGTAATTTTTAAATCAAAATCGCGCAGACGTCTTTGAATATACAACGCGGTCGTTTCCCCCTCCAGGCTTGGATTTGTAGCTAAAATAATTTCAGAAACTTTGGCGGAATCTTCAGTTTTGCCATTCTCTTCGATTCGTTTAAATAAATCTGAGAGCTTTAACTGATCAGGTCCAATTCCATCAATGGGAGAAAGGGCCCCATGCAAGACATGATATAAGCCCTTATATTCACGAGTTTTTTCAATAGCTTGTGCATCCAAAATATCCTCGACTACACAAATCACTTTTTTATCTCTTTGATCGTCAGTGCAAATTTTACATGGATTCGCCTCAGCAATATTCCAACAAGTTTCACAAAAAACAAGATTTTCCTTTAAATTCAAAACAGCCTTTCCCAATGACTCTATTTTACTATCTGGAGAATGTAATAAATTTATCGCAATTCTCTGGGCAGACTTAGGCCCAATTCCAGGAAGTTTAGAAAGTTCATCGATTAAATCTCTGACTGATTTTGGTAAAAAGTGTAACATTGCCGGAATTTTAGAAACTTTATAGGCTTAAAACAAGAAGAAAAAGTAGATTAGAGTAAAAATTTAACACATCTCGATAAAAAATTTATGGATACTTAAATCCATCGTCATTTCTGGATGAAAGGTTGTTGCTAAAAATTTTCCCTGCAAAGCGGCCACTATTTCCCCTTCATAACTTGCCAAAATTTTTACATTTTTCTCAACACTCATAATTTTTGGAGCTCTAATAAAAACCGCCGGAATTTTCTTTGAAATTTTTCCCATATCAAAATCTATCTCAGTTTCGAAGCTGTCAATTTGCCTTCCATAAGCGTTTCTCGCAATTGTAATATCCATCAATCCTAAATTATCAACAGCGATTTTTCCTTCTTGCCCGATGATTTTTTTGGCCAATAAAATTGCTCCCGCGCATGTTCCCCAGATCGCCATTCCTGCACGAGCCTTTTTTATAATCTCATCAAAAAGCCCAAATCTTTTTAGAAGTTTTCCAATTGTAGTACTCTCCCCTCCCGGAATAATCAGTCCTGTTACAGCCTTTAAATCAGCGACGGTTTTTACTGGAATAACATTCACTCCACATTTTTTAAGTATAAAAATATGTTCCTCTACAGATCCCTGAATATCCAAAACTCCTATTTCCATGAAAAAAAAATATCACAGAACCCGCAATTGAACAAATAAGAGACTTCTGGCATTGACATTTGCGGCAAAATGTTAAAGAATAGACAACCGTAAATATAATTATGACAGACTTAGAAGACACAAGCCCCACGTTAGAGGCCACCTCCTCTCCTCTGGAAATCCCGGAAGGATGGGCGGAGGAAGCGGTAGATTTGTACGGAGAAGAAGGCGCTCAAAGCCTGATTGCCGCACTACAAATTTACAGAGAATATTCTCCAGCCGCTTTTAATGAAGATGTCGCTGTACAGCTAGATGCAGCTACTCGCACAGCGGGGCTACAAGAAGTAGTAATGCAAGGATTTGTGAAAACCATCCAAGCAAAATATCTTAGCAAGCAAGGTCTTTTAAAGGAAGATCCTCTTCGCATCAATTTGCGATACCAAAAACATTTAACGAGACTAAATTCAAACATTTTTCTACGCCCTAAAGAAATTTTAGAAGGGAATTTCGCCGAGGATATTCATTCAAGGAATTTGAGCTATTTGCTAACTCTTTTTGCGATCAACGAAGGTTCCTATCGTAGAAAAAACGAAAATGAACTAAGGGCCATTCAAAAACTTGAACAGAAATTGACGAGAATACAAGAAGTTCAACAACAAATTAGAGCCTCTGGAGATCCTTCAGGAGTTTTAACAAAAGAAAAAAGAGCACTTATAGATGAAATAAGAAGATCTCCACATTGTCAGGTTATTGATGGACCAAATGGAAGTGGACAGATTTCCCAAACGTCAAATAGGGTTTTTGCAAAAGAATTATTTGAATTAATCGATCACCCGGAGTTGTTTAAAATGGCTTTTTCGGGAGAGCCGGATGGTCCTTCCAAAAGATATTTTTTGGAATCGGTAAGAAATATTTTCATGCTCGCCAGAGATATCTGGGCACCTTTTTTAAACGGAAATAATTTTAAAGGAGTAGAAAATACTTCAGCAGCAAAAATGAAAGAAGATAACGACAGAGTTTTCCAACTTTTAATGTGTGAAGACAAAAGAGAAATCGATATGTGTACAGCTGATGATAACAACCTTTTGAAAGGAAGAAGATTGGTCATCCAGCTTTCTCCCATCACGGAAGAACAAGGCAAAATATATCTAAGACTTTTGGCTCAAGCAAACTATCATGGCGAATCTCAAAAACAGAGAATAGTCCTCGATAGAGCACTTCAAGAACAATTCAGAGCAACTCGCCGTGCAGTCGGTGATGCTACAGACGCTGTTCTCGAAAGAGTCGATGAATTCCCCGGAGTCCATGTAAATAGACACAATGGCGAAATAGAAGGGCTAGGAATTTATCATGAAGGAGTAAAGTTATTGGCGAAAGATCAGAGAGCATATGAGGCAATCAGGAGAGATGTCCTTTTCTTTTTAGCTAACCTAACTTGTTCTCCGGTCACTCTTGTTCAAATGTTTGGAGAAGGGCAAAAAAAATCTACGGAAATACCAAAACCCAAAGTAACAAAAGGACCAGGGTCAATCGAGCCAGGGACATATGAAAATAAGCCAGATTCAAGAAATAGACAATATCCATATGGAGACTTAAGCGATCCTGCTCAAAGGGCAGATATTGTTTTTAGAATTTTACACGGAGAAGAAAATATTTACAAAGTTGGCGACGAGGAATTAGAGTCGACAGAGCCTATGACTCCTGAAGAAATCAGAGCAGCTCTCGAACGTTTACGTCGAAGCATCACAAGGGAAGCAGCGGTAAGTCACAGAAGATTATTGCCTTTAATTAAAGATGAAAATGTCGTTATGGGATGCTTCAAGCCTTCTCCCGAAGCGCGAGAATTGGCACGACAACATGGAAGAATTTTAAGAAGAGGAGTTGAATTCCCAGAACTGGGCCAAGTTTTTTATCCTGAAGATTTGGATGCCTTGTTTGCAAAATTCGAAGTCACAAGTGTTGATGAAATAGCACTAATGTTCACTGGAAAAGCATTCGTCAGATTTGAAACATGGGTTGTTCCAGGTAGAACAAAAAGCGAACCGACTACTCCTTCTCCTTCGCCTGAATCAACTCTAGGTAGCACAACAAGAGCAATTAGAGCCCAAATTCCAAGGCCTCCACAGAATTAATTACCAGCCTCTCTCTGCATATTTTTGCTCAAGCTTATCCATTTCCAAACTCTCCATAGCTTCGCCCAAGCCTTCTGAACATTTTGCTAAAACATCAGGGTGATCGAAATGAAGAGTAGCTTCCACAATCGCCTTTGCGCGCTCTCGAGGATTACTTGATTTAAAGATCCCACTTCCTACGAATATTCCGTCACAGCCTAATTGCATCATCATCGCGGCATCAGCAGGAGTTGCGATTCCACCAGCTGCAAAATTTACGACAGGAAGTTCTCCGGATTTTTTAACTTCTTTCACTAATTCCACGGGAACTCTCTGTTCTTTTGCGTATTTTTTCAAAGCAGATTCATTCATTTTTTTCACAGCAGCAATATCGTCATTCATTTTTCTCATATGAGTTACAGCTTCCACTACGTTTCCTGTGCCTGCTTCGCCCTTTGTTCTAATCATCGCAGCTCCCTCATTAATTCGGCGTAATGCTTCCCCTAAATCTCTCGCCCCACAAACAAAAGGCACTTCGAATTTTGATTTTTCAACATGATATTTCATATCTGCCGGAGTCAAAACTTCACTTTCATCAACATAATCAACCCCCAAAACCTGTAAAATCTGAGCTTCTGCAAAATGACCGATTCTAACCTTTGCCATCACCGGAATAGTTACTGCTTTCATGATTGCTTTAATCATTTTCGGATCACTCATTCTGGCAACTCCACCTTGTTTGCGAATATCTGCAGGAACCCTTTCTAGAGCCATTACGGCCACTGCCCCAGCTTCTTCTGCAATCACCGCTTGTTCAGCATTTACAACGTCCATGATCACGCCCCCTTTAAGCATTTGAGCAAGGCCTCTCTTCAACTTCACAGTATTCTTATTAACAATTTTTTTCATAAATATTGGTTAAAAGCACACCAATTTAAGCAAAAGCAGCAGATAAATGCAATAAAGGTTTTTTAAAAATAGCTTTCCATATCTTGCACTTTCAAATCCGCAAGTTTGTACATGCCCAAAGCTTCCGCAACAATGTTTGCAACTTGCACATTTGTAACCAAAGGAATGTTTAAATCCATGGCTTTTCTCCTTATTAAATAGCCATCCGTGACGACAGCTCTACTATAGTTTTTTGGAATGTTAACAACCAAATCAAATTCATGCTGAGCCATCGCCTCTAGCAAATTAGGAGATTTCTTTGTGGAAATTTTATGAAGTTTTTTTGCAACCAGCCTATTTTTTCTAAAGAAATCAGCAGTCCCTTCTGTTCCAAAAATTTTAAATCCCATTTCGGAAAACTTTTTGGCCGTACTTAACAATTCTGTTTTTGCATGAAGTCCGCCAATACTAAAAAACACACCTTTTTTAGGAAGCTCAAATCCAACCCCAATCATTGATTTCAAAAACGCCTCATAAAGGTCATCTCCAAAACAGCCTACTTCTCCAGTAGAAGCCATTTCTACGCCTAGCACCGGGTCAGCTCCTTTGAGTCTAGGGAAACTAAATTGAGGAGCTTTTACTCCCACGTGATCAAGATCCAAAGTTTTATAATCGCGATATTTCACAAGATCTTCTCCATGTTTACTTATTTTTACCCCATTATTTTTCAACATCGATTCAGTCGCAATTTCGATAAAATTATATCCGGTAATTTTTGAAGAAAATGGAAAACTGCGGCTTGCTCTGAGATTACATTCGATCACCATTACTCGATTATTTTTCGCCAAAAATTGAATGTTAAAAGGACCGCTTATATTAAGCTCTTTCGCGATTTGTTTGGCGATAACTTTTATCCTACGAATAGTTTCTATATAAAGTTTTTGGGGAGGCAAAACGATCGTCGCGTCACCACTATGAACACCCGCATTTTCGACATGTTCGGCAATGGCATAAATTACAACTTCCCCTCTATACGCAACAGCATCAATTTCAATTTCTTTTGCCCACAACTCAAATTTAGAAACAACTACCGGAGCGTCCGTAGAAATTTTCACAGCCTTACTCAAAAACACATCCAGAGCTTCTTTGTCATATGCCACACTCATGGCCGCCCCCGACAAAACATAAGAAGGGCGAACTAATACCGGATATCCAGCCTCTTCGGCAAATTTATAAATATCATCCAGCTTTGCCAATTCTTGCCACTTTGGTTGATCAATTTTTAGTTTATCAAGCATTCCTGAAAATTTATGACGATTCTCCGCAGCATCGATATTTACAGGTGCAGTCCCCAGGATTTTTACGCCGCGCTGATGAAGTTTCATCGCGATATTATTTGGAACTTGGCCTCCAGTTGAAACAACAACTCCTTCTACTTGCCCACTCGAAAGTCCCCCATTTTCAAATTCATAAATATCCAAAATCCTTTCAATTGAAAGTTCATCAAAATATAACCTGTCGCACAGGTCGTAATCCGTTGAAACGGTTTCCGGATTATAATTTATCATCACAGTTTCAAACCCTTCCTTAGCACATGTTTGCAAAGCATTTACGCCGCACCAATCAAACTCCACACTCGATCCAATGCAGTACGCTCCCGATCCAAGCACGACCATTTTTTTCTTTTTTCCGCGTACGCCAGACTCAATGTCATTCCCGTCTCCATGATATGTCAGATACAAATAATTTGTATTTGCCGGATATTCCGCGGCCATTGTGTCGATCTGTTTTATGGAAGGAAGAATGCCCCATTTTTTCCGAACATTTCTAATGTCGGCAGCAATTTTTCCCTTTATAAGACCAATTTGTTTATCCGAAAATCCATGTTTTTTAGCTTGTAGTAGAAGTTCTTTATCTAAAGGCTTTTCTTTTAATTTTATTTCCATTTCCACGATGTTTTTCAATTTATCCAAAAACCATTTGTCGATACCAGAAATTTTTGAAATTTTTTCAACCGTCCATCCTTGACGCAAAGCTTCAGCAATTACCAAAATTCTTTTTGGAGTAGGATGACTTAAATCCCATTCAATTTTTTCAGTAGTAACTTTTATATTGTCGTTTACCACTAATCCATAAAGCCCAACTTGCAGCATTCGGAGTCCTTTTTGCATCACTTCTTCAAAACTTCTTCCCAACGCCATAATTTCTCCAACGGATTTCATTTCACTCGTGATTTCTTTCGAAACCATACGAAATTTATTCAAATCCCATCGCGGAATTTTTAATGCCAAATAATCTAGTGCCGGTTCAAAACAGGCAGTCGTAGTTTTTGTAACCGCATTTTTTAATTCCGGCAGGCTATATCCCAATGCCAATTTTGCCGCCACGTGAGCCAAAGGATAGCCGGTCGCTTTTGAAGCGAGAGCAGAGCTTCTAGACAAACGAGCATTCACTTCAATCACTCTATAATCTTCAGATTTAGGATCTAGTGCATATTGAATATTACACTCGCCCACTATTCCTAAATGGCGAATTGTTTTTATCCCGATCTCTCTTAATTTATGATATTCACGATTTGTTAAAGTTTGAGAAGGCGCAACTACGATACTTTCTCCGGTATGAATTCCCAGCGGATCAAAATTTTCCATATTACATACCGTGATGCAATTATCTAGGCGGTCCCTCACCACTTCATATTCCACTTCTTTCCATCCTTTTAAATTTTCTTCTACCAAAACTTGTGGGCTATATGAGAATGCAGTTTCCAATAAAGGTTTTAATTCTTTCTCATCAGCCGCAAATCCGCTTCCTTTTCCTCCAAGCGCAAAAGCCGCGCGAATAATTACGGGATACCCAATTTTCTCCGCAGCAGATAGAGCCGTTTTTACATCAGTACACGCAAAGCTACGAGGCATTTTCACTCCAATTTTAGTCAGTTCTTTATTAAAAAGTTCGCGATCTTCAGTATTAATAATCGTTTCCACCGGAGTTCCTAAAACTTTTAAATTATATTTTTTCAAAAGTCCTTTTTTGAACAATTCAACTCCGCAATTCAACGCAGTTTGTCCTCCAAATGCCAAAAATATTCCATCAGGTTTTTCTTTCTGAATAACTTTTTCAACAAAATATGGATTCACGGGAAGCAGATAAACTTTATCGGCAAGTCCTTTACTGGTTTGAATTGTGGCGATATTTGGATTTATCAAAATGGAAAAAATTCCCTCTTCCTTAAGGGCCTTAATAGCCTGAGATCCGGAATAATCAAACTCCCCGGCTTCGCCAATTTTAAGAGCACCACTTCCCAATACCAAAACTTTCTTGATTTTATGGCGATTCTCGCCGGAGGATTTATACGAAGGTTTGGCGACTTTTTTAGGTGACATTGGTCAGAATTTTAGGGAATAAAAAAAGTAAGGTCAAGAACAAAGAGTTTTTATCAGCAAGGCCGTTGACGAAAGCGCGAAAATGCAGTATTATTATATGATCAATAAGCTAAAAAAATGGGAGAACAAGGGAAATTAGAATTAGGAGGAGTAGAATCAAAACGCTCAAAAGCGGAGTTATGTTCGAGCTCTCGGGAAAATAGAGCACAACAAGCAGATAGAGCGGCATCAGAAATCGCAAGAAAGAGGGAGTCGTCCTGCCAAAATGAAGTCATGTTAGGGGTAAAAAGAGATCTTTTAAAAATGAAAGACCTCACTGGAAAAAAACTTCTAACAAAGGAGACAAGTTTATCCGAAATAAAAATTACAGCAAGAGCTGGAGATACAGTCGGAGCGTTGGTTTTGGCCGTAGATAGCCTTGCGAAAGAAAGAGCAAAAAAAGAATACAAAGCGGCCATAGAATTAGCAAGGAAGCTTAATCCAAATAGAGATTTAACAAATATTCCAGACGTACCTCCTGAAGTTTCCATAGGTTGGAGAAGTACAGTTACATATACAAGGGCAGACCTTTTCCACACAGACCTTTTTAGTTGCAAGTTAGTAGAAGCCGCATTTCTCCACGAGGGAGACGTCGTTTCTTTTGATGAGGGAAATCAGGTTGTTGTAACTTTAAAAAATCCTAAATCCATAAAAGCCGCAAGCGCATACGTCGAGAAACTCAGTGAAGAAAATAAAAAATTAGAAGAAAAATTTACAGAAACGCAAACCTTTTTAGCTTCCACTTACGGAGTGGATTTAACAAAAGATCTTCCAGAGAGAAGTACGGATTCTTTAAAGGCATTAAGGTCAATTGCAAAAGTATTACCCCTCTTAGAGAAAGCATTAGGGACGATGAGAGATAAAGATCCCCAAACCTTAAGAAAAATTTTAGAAATAAGATTAACTCCAACTAATGCGCCAAAAAAAGAAGATGTCATTAGTCTCGGATACGGAAATCTTAATGCAGAAAAAATTGGCAAGTATCTCAAGCTTGAAGCTGAAAGGGCACGCTAAAATTATACCTCGGCAATAATTACGGCGGTTCCAAATTTTACTTTATCTTCAATTTGTCTAGAGAAAGCAAAAGAAATACGCACGCATCCCGCAGAAGCTCTTCTCCCTAATAGTTCAGGATGATTAGTTGAATGTAAGGCCATGCCAGATTCTCCGGAAATATCATAAACTCGATAGTCATATTCATTTCTATCACCTCCATACAATTTTCCCCATGATCTTGCAGTTGGGATTCTTTGAATTGTGTGAAAACCAGCCTTGGTTGCTTCGATCATTTTCCCTGTTGAAACAATATCTCTCATTAAAATATCAAATTCTCCATTGCCTTTGTAAGTAGCTAAAATTATATATTGTTTATCACTTTTTTTATTAACAAAAATAAAATTAGCACCTGGTTTTAATCGATCACCATATCCCTTCTTGGCTATAAATTGCTTAATTTTTTCAAGATCTTTAGCTATTTTATCCTGAACTCCTGGCAAATATTGACGGCTTTCTATGACGTATTTATATCCACCAATAAATTCAACAGGTAAGCCGGATCTAACATATAAATAAGATTGTTTAATCTCATCCCAAGAGGCGTCGACTCCATTTACACAAATATAATTATTAAAGTTCTTAAATCTCAAGTCCTCATGAAGCTCTTTGCCTGTTCTGGAAATTCCTTCTCCAAAAAGCTCGACATATTTATATCCACCAGCGGATGTTCTCAAATGGAATTTGTTTGGCTTTGTATCTTCCCCAGCCCTAAGCTCTTTTTCTATGTTACTTGAAACTATCTTAATATTATATCTATGGTCATTTTTGAACACATATCTTTCATTATAATTATCTAGATATCGATATGACTTTGTAGTTTTATCCCACTTCACATAACGACTAGCGATATATAAATTTCCAGTGGATGATTTTACTTGAGAAGAAACATTCCTTTCTTCAATTAAGGCGTAAGTAGCGCTTGAAATGGTATGAAAATCTTCAGGAGTTTCTTTGATTATCTCAACTATATTTAGCCCTCTCTTCTTGGGAACTCCGATTAGCGAGTATGTATCAAAAGCGGTTTGAATAAGCCCTGGTTTTGCAATAATTTCCTTGGATTTTTCATCTTTCTCTACTGCAGCAACCCTGAGTTCGTAAGAATATTTATTATAAAACGTTAAAATCCGATCTTTAAAACGTTGTTTTTTGCCTTTTTCCGGAAGTAATATATAGGACTTTTTTTTCTCATCCCAATCAGCAATTTTTTCATCATGACCATTAATTTTTACGCCAATCCGAAGAGCATGCGTAAAATCATAAAAATCAGAAGGTCTTTCCGGAATTTTATCACCCCCTAATTTATATAAACCTTCTCCAATTTTCTGGAAAACAGGCGCTTTACTGACGACCTCAATCAAATAATTATTATTATTCCAAAATGCAAGTTTAGAACCATCTCGAAAATAATAATCCTGTTTTTGAGGATCCCATGTCGCTAAATATGGATCTCTGTCCTCACGTCTAATTGAAACATATTTTGCCTGAGTTAACGCAAAAAATCCTCGACCAGTCCCGGAAATATGTTTACCGCCAATTGTATATTTATTTTCAGGACCTTTTACAAATCCCAGCTTTTCATTTTCCTCAATTGGCACTACCAGTTGATCAAGAATTTGTTCTGGTTCTGCAGGAACCGCATTAGGATCAGAAGGATTAGCTTCTGCGAATAATTGACAAGAAGCCCCGCAATCTTCATATTTTTTTGAAAATTCAGGCCACATCTCATAGTAATCGGAAGTAGTTAAAGAATTAAGACCTTTATTATTTCTATAAGCATAACGGTCTCTAACTTCTACGAAAATTTCATAATTTAATTTAGACATCATTCTCAACAAAGTTCCGCCCACGTAATTCCTAACATAAATGTTTAAATCCTTAGACCTAGAATGAGAAAGGGTTCTAGGGACTAGATCATTTAGTTCTACCGGCAATAATTCTTCCGGGAATTTGGTGGTTGATAAATAACTAGGATTCAAGTTGCTAATTGCAGGAATTACATAATCATAAGTAACGGTATGTTTAAAAAATTTGCTAACAAGATCAGCTCGAATTGCTTTCGGATTTATTCTTGCTGCAAAATGTTCATCGGTTTCATTTGGCCCTTTTCCCGCGTCTTTAAAAAGAGTAATTACGGCATTTACGGTAGCATCGCCGGCAAGGTTGGCATCTATGGAATAATTCTTTCCTGAAGAGAGAGAGAACATCATAGTCTGAAAAGAAGCTCTATCTCGATAATCAACAAGCTCTTTGTAAGTTACTGTTAAAGCTAGATCATTAGTCGATTCCAAATCTTTTGCAATTTCATCCTGAGACATTCGAATTCCCTTTCTTTTTAATAATTCAAAAATTCCCTTTGTAGTTTTTTCATCAAAAACACCAGTTACTTCAATGGGACTTAATCCTTTTATATTTAATTCAGAAACCAGTGTATTTACAGAATCTTGAAGAAATACCTTCCTGTAAAAATTTCTAAGTTCTTTATATAAATCAGTTTCAACAAAATTTTCGCCACTAAGAGCGGCGGCAATATCGGCACCGGAAAAAGGCTTTATCTTACCCTCTTTAACCAAGACTTCAATGACGTTTAAAGTATTAGGTGATTCATCAAGAATTCCCGGAATATGAGAAGGATATTTTTTGACTAATCCCAATTTATTAATCGTAAAACGTAAAGATCTACTCAGGGACAAATTTCTATACAAACTCTGAACTCTTTTAAAAGTGTCAGAATCTTCTATTGCTCTTTTTTTATCTACAGAATCATCAATTTTTCCCAAATCTTCAGCGATTTTGCTTGCGTCAATTTCAATGCCACATTTCTCAAATATAAGTTTAACTGCGTCAGTGGTTTTAGGCCCCAAATCACCATCAACCTCTAGGTATATTTGCTTACTAAGATGTAGCCATCGAGCCAAATCGTTAATTTCTTTTTGGAAGAAAGAATTTCTGCAAGAAAATTCTCCAGCATTATAATCAGCCGTAATCCAATTCAAGTTGTGAAGAATTCTTATAGAATCCTCTGTACATGGTGGTTTGTTGGAAACACTGCACAACCCATGAGAGTAAAAAACATTTTTCGTATATAAAATAGTCGCGGCAATTCCGCCCTTCATTGTATAAAGATAAGAATTAACTCCATCGAAATCGAAAGAAGAAGGCCCCAAAGTTGAGGCAGGATATTGTCTTTTATGTTCAGCGAATAAAGCCAAAGCTTTACTGTGATTGATTTGGCCAATACCCAAGGAATCAGGTGAATATTTTTGCGTAAATTCTTCAATCTTTTCCGGAATATCAAGCAAATCGGCCATCCAGAAAGTATTATTATCCTCAACAAATGTTTTCATTCCAGCGCGTAAAGAGGTAATAAGCAGATTGCCAACTTGGAATTCAGTTTGAGGATTGCCTTCGGGCAATGATTTTTTCCAACCCTTATAAATTGGACTAAGGATGTCAAATAATTCTTCATATTTTGAATCCGGAACCAGTTTACTAAACACTGGATACTTCTCATCCATTTTTCCATTACAAAATTCTACAAATTTAGGCTTATCATCTAGAAAAATCAAATAATCATTCAGCTTCTTCAATTGGGCAGGATTTACTTCGGGGAATTGTTTAAATTGAGATTCTCGATGAAAAGTTGCAATGACAAAAGCAAGCGCTTCAGGGGTATCTGGAAAATCAGGAACTTCCTCAATAACTTTTTCAATATTTAAAGCGACATATTGCAATTCGACATCAGAATGACAATAACTTTTAGCTAATTTTTTAATAAACTCATAACGCTTTTGGAATCGAGGTTCACTAAAAGACGGATCATGGATTTCATCTATAACATCATAGGAATCATAAGCACGAGATTGATTATGACTTTTGTTTGGCATGAATTCAAAATGCCATGGCTCTGAGGAAAAGACATTGTAAAATCCATAATAATTAAGCGTTTGAACAACTTTAGGCCATTTAGCGGCGGTAATTTCTTTTATCTGTCTATTAATTCCATCAATTTGTTTTTTAAAATCTGCTATGGAAGTTTGTTCCTCAGAAGTAAGAGGTCTTTTCTCTTTTTCAGCCACATTTTCTATAGTTCTAATTTTTGAATTTAAGCCATCAATTTCCTGCTTTTTTTTATCAATTGCCTCAATACTTATATCTATAGCGCCACCAGTTTGATGTGCACTTAAGTTTGGTAAATCAGCAAGAAGTGGAGCTTTGACTTTCATGCTTTCTTGGTCGGTAGCAGACCTCATTGATTGACCGATGTTTAAAACAACATCAGACCCTTCTTCTTTCAAGGAAGTAGTGGCCCATTTTAAATTCCTCAACGCAGTTGTTCGGAGAATAACCCTTCTTCCATTCAACTCTTCAATGGCTAAGGGTTCATCTCTTGGTGGAGGATTTGTATTTGGTAAAGGGGGAATAAAATCTTTAAGATTCTCAGGCAATATATCTACTTGTTCGATGGATATACTCTGCGTAAGACTAGGCAGAAATTCAATCTTCATCCCTTTCAAAGCGACAAATTCAGTTCTGGTAGTTTTTTCATCAGGGCTAAACGTATAAAAATAATCTCCATCTTTGATGAAAAATTTAACAGTATCATCAGGATAACGAACTTTCATGTATTTAGATGAAACCTGATCTTTGTTGATAATATCAGTCAAAATATCCACTTCGTCTTGGCCTATTTCATAGTGATACTGATCAATCTTGGTGATTGGAGGCTTTTCATATTCAACAGGCTGGGGGGTCCCTAGCCCCAAAACAGCAATAGCAATTTCGTCATCAATCTTTTTGAAATTAAATTTCAGACCAAATCGAACATGTTCAGGCTTCTTGATATTTGCCTGTTCAATCAAGTCTTCTAGAACAGCACCATATAAATAACTTCCACCAATTGGCAAAAGATAATCATATTTTCGCTTAATAAGAGTGTCTAAATAATCACCAGGATTTTTGACTTCCATTATTTCTTGTCTTCTTGCGATACTGAATTGCTTTATGATTTCCGCTTTCTTTTCTATCGGTAATTTATCGTATCTTTCCTTAACGCGGTCAAACCTTCCTTCGGCCATTTGGCTATTATTAAATATTCTTAATATTATAGCATTAAAACGCCTGTTTTGGAAGATCTATAACCTAGAAAAGCATTGCTTTCAAAGTTCCCGCATCGGCATCTCGACTATGCAAGAGAAAAACCTTTGTTTTTTTGCCTTTAAACGCATCATGATAGTGGTCATCTTTCTTATGCTGACCATCTTTTTTTAACCTATAAAAATGCTTTCCAGGATTCATGTCTCGGAAACGGTTGTCGTCCACGTCCCAATTATCACCGACGTGAGTTTTTGTAAATGATCGTAAATAAGAGGTTTTTTGAAGAAGAGGATCGGTTTTTCTGGCATTTAAGTAATTTGCATAACTATTCCTATTACCACCAGGAAGTCTAATGAAAACAAGTGGATAATCAAATCCAACAATCTTATTTAACTTAGCGCTAAATTGGGCATAATCATCCATTAACTCTTTTTCAGAATAGGATTTATGCTCATGTTTCATCGTGTGATAGGCAATAACATGACCATGTTTTACCATTTCACGTACAGCTTTATTCCCCTGAGGGGTATCAATATTGTTTCCAACTAAATAAAAAATGGCCTTTATGCCCTTTTTATTCAAAAGCTTCAACATTTCTAAAGTTGCTTCTGTTGGGCCATCATCGATAGTAATTATATGATTTGATCCTAAAAGACTTTGGACAGCTCCTAGCTCTATATCTGCATGTGTAGCGTCTAATTTCGAACGAAGTTGTCGTAACCCCGCAATAGTTTTCATTTCCGGAGATAGTGTAATTTTTTCCTTAGGCTTAGGGTCAGTTAACAATTGGGTAGAGGGGTCAGGATCTCCTTGGGCCAACAGGATAGGGATTCCTTTCTCCATTTTTTTTAAAGAATATCCGGTCTCAGGTGAAGAACTCCTGTTAACCCTTTCCATCGATTGATCAGAATTGCCATTTTCAGGAAAGCCACCTCTAGCCATAAAAAAATATTAAATAATTACAAAATTATACCACAAAAAAAGCCTATAAACAAAGGCATAAGGCATCTCAAGACCACTTTAGAACTCTATCTCATGAGCGCCTTCGGCGCCCTCTTTTACCACTCTCCAGCTAATCATTGGCTGAAGTCTACCTTCCAATCCAAATCCACTAGCCTTTGGATGGCCACCACCACCCCATTTTGAAGCTACATCCGAAAGATTTATATCATTTCTTTGTGTGCGCAAAGATCCTTTTACTAAGCCATTATCATCCTCGCTTAATAAAACGCAGTAATTACTTCCCGGAATTGCATTCAAATAATCAATTACTCCTCCGTTATCTTTTGAGGTTGTTCCGCACGCCTCATAATCGGCTTTATTTGCCGCAGAAACAGTTACCATTTCATCATTCACATAAGTTCTTTCCATGATTTTTCCCCAGAGACGAAGCCTGTTTACCGGAGTCGTATGAAATAATTCTTTCGCAATTCTTTTTAAATCTGCACCCCTCATCGCTAATTCTCCGGCAGCTTTATAAACTTCAGCATCGGTATTGCTATGCATCAGGCTTCCCGTGTCAAAATAAATCCCATGTAGCAAAGCGGTCGCAACATCTATCGAAATAGTCCATCCGCAAAATTTGAAAAATTTATACATTATAAAACAAGTAGCACAAGCCCTAGGATCTACAGGATTTATGGTCCCAAAATTATTATTAGACTCATGATGATCAAAGTTGATAAATGGCTTAGAGCCAGACAAAACTTCAGGCTTTTTCTCGTGAAATTTAAAAAGTTTCAAATCGCCACAGTCCACACTGACAATCGCGTCAAAATCTTCATAATTAAAATCAGTTACATAATCAGCAGCTCCTTTCAAAAACATACTATTTTGAGGGGGTACATCTACACAGGCAGAAGTCACCGTTTTCCCAAGAGCTTCTAGCCCCATTCTCAAAGCTAAATTACTTCCAACGGCATCGCCATCAGGACTTTTATGAGAAACGATACAAATTTTATTTGCTTCAAAAAGAGCCTTTTTTGCTCTAAAGAACTCAGTTTTCAGATTTTCGGGAAGATAACATTCCATTAATAACTTTTTATTTTAAAAGGAGCAAATACTACGCTTTTAAGCTAAGCAAGTGAAGAGTCATAAGGAAAAATAGATTGCAAAATTAGCTTTATTGTTGAAACATTCAACTATGCTAAAAGAAAAAATAGAACAGTACGCCAAATCTCTAGGCTTTGACCTTATCGGATTTTCAAATATAACCACGGACAAAAAGGTTTTTGCATTTTACAAATCTTGGCTAAAGAAAAAATATCAGGGCGACATGGATTACCTGGAGAAAACAACTCCTCGAAAAGATTTATCGAAAATATTGGAAGAAGCCAAGACGGTTATTTCATTAGGAATGAATTATTATTATGAACAAAAACCGCTTAAAAAAGGATTTGGAAGAGTAGCAAGATACGCCTATGGAAGAGATTATCACAAAATAATTGGCAAAAAATTAAAAGAGCTCGAGGCTTTTATAAAAACGCTTTCTCCCAAAATTGAGACAAAAAGCTACATTGATACAGGGCCAATTTTAGAAAGAAGTTTTGCTGAAAAATCAGGCTTGGGAACAGTTGGAAAAAACACCTGTTTAATTACAAAAGAATTTGGGTCGTGGGTTTTCTTGGGGGAAATAATTACGACTTTGGGAATTGAAAACAGCGAAAACTTTGTGACAGATTTCGAGAAGACGTCTGCTCTGCCTGCCTTCCCATCCTGCGGAAATTGCACTCGCTGCATCGATAATTGTCCCACAAAAGCCATAATCGCCCCTGGCGTAATCGATGCTCGTAAATGTATTTCCTATTTAACAATTGAAAACAAAAAACAAATTCCTAAAAAATTTCACGAAGTTATTAAAAAATCAGGACGATTATACGGATGCGATATTTGCCAAGAAGTTTGTCCTCATAATTGCCGCGCAAAAAAGCACGAACACAAAGAATTAAAGGAGCCGGAGTATGCAGGCGAAGAACTCGATCTCAAAAAAATCCTCGCCATAAAATCCGACACAGAATTTCTAAAATTATTCGCCGGCTCCCCTCTCATGCGCGCAAAACGAAAAGGGTTACAAAGAAATGCAAAGGTTTTACTTTAATCTTATCTTCTTCTCTCTTTTGATCCAGATCCCGCAACAGCGTTTGGACCCTTCATCCATGCAGGAACAGATCCTTCGATTTCTTCACCAAAAACTCTTTTCAAAGATTGATAGGTAGCAGTTACATAGGTAGAAATATCACCCTCGGACAATCGTCTCAAGTCATCGGTTCTTTCTGTGGCCAATTTCGCCGGACCGGATAAAACTTGATTTAATTGATGTCTAATTCTGCTGCATATCACACCCTTAATGTAGCCTGCTCTGATTTCTTGATTACCTGGATCGGTCAATAATCTTATAACCTCAGTTTTCACTGTTGATATTATTCGTTCTGCTCCAGGAGCAAGTCGTAATTTTTCAGAAGACGATGCAGTCTTCGTAGAAGGTCGTGATTGTGGAGCGCTTGGGTCTTTTTGAGAAGTTCTTTCTAAATCAGCTTTAGCAAATGCATCCCTTCTGGCTTTCGCATCGAGTTTGCCTTTGGCTTCTTGTTCTTTTTGAAGACGCTGTCTTTCCCTTTCTGCGTCAGCGCGTTCTTCTTGAGGAGTTCTAGGCCTTTGAGATTTTTGCGCTCTTCTTGCTTCTTCAGCTTTGCGAGCTTCTTCAGCCTTGCGAGCTTCTTCGGCTTTGCGAGCTTCTTCAGCCTTGCGAGCTTCTTCAGCTTTGCGAGCTTCTTCAGCCTTGCGAGCTTCTTCAACCAATGTTAAGGCTTTTTCGGCAAAAGCGGTTTGCTCACCAAGAACGGTTAACAGTTCAGCAGCGATATCAAGTTGTTGCCAATCTTTCGCTGTCTCCGAAATAGTAGTCAGGTTCGCCCTAAGGGATTTAGCCCTTTCAACCATTCCACCTTCTTCAATTGTCGTAAATCTTGCTTGCAACAAAGTTATTTCTGAGTCATGAGCAGCCTTGAAAGACTCTACCATTTGAGCATGTTCAAGATCCGCAGCCGAAACGTCATCCGCAACGATCTCAGTACCCGCACTAGGTGCTTCTCGATCAACATTCAATCCCACAGCCGGCTCCAATAATCTTAAGGCAGGAACGGCAATGCTTTCAGCTTTTGGTTCATCACCGCTCGTCCCTGGAACATCATTTGGAACAGAAGCAGTAGCCGTAACAGTCAATTTTCTTTGTCCGCCTAGGGCAGCCTTTAACCCATGAAATACTTTCATGGCCGCAGCAGCGCTAGCTCCCACTCCTTTATCAATGGTCTCAACAACTGCGGGCTCAATTGACGGTGTGCTCTCGCGACCTCTCCCGCTCACTGCAGGACGAATTTTTTCCTTCGGGAGTGAACGAGCTCCACTTGACTCAAGTCTTCTAGATCCTGGTTGGCACATAATATAAAATTTATATTATCAAAAATTTACCGCTAAGTCTGCGTCTTTACAAGTGGATTTGTCATGGTATAGCTTTTCCTGCTCTATTTTAACGGATTGCTTTAGCCATTCAATTAAATCTCTCACATCAAAAATAATTCCCTCTGCTCTTCCAGTTTGTTCACAATTATCTGCGCAATCAAAATAGGCATCTGTAACCTTTGTAACAGTTTTGTAATGCCTTTTACTGGCTTCGTTATCCATGCGATTATCCCCTTGTCTATAAATCCAGCTCTCTTTTAAAACATCATCAATTCCGTGATTTTTCAAAATCGCTGCATATCTTTTTTTAAACTCACCAGCGAATTTTTTAAATGGCCCGCCAAATTGCTCATGAACCAAAACAGTCCCAATCAACTGGTACAAATCAATGTCTCCTAAGTGCATTCTAGCAAGCATATCTGTTCGGCCTTGAAGCTCTGCCATAAATGGAAGTCGCGTAATCGGCCCATTCGCATCATAAAGCATAATTCTTGCTCCGGTTGATTCATTTTGATTTGTAACAAAGGATTCTTCTGAATAACGGAATCCTCTCTCTGTTGCTAATAAAACAGTACTTCCTAAAAATGCCGTATTTTCGGGAGAAAGTCTTCCAGGGATAGCTACCTGCAATTGTAAATTCTCTGCAGAAATAATTCCGGCTCTCGCGAGCATCAAGATAAAAGTTTTCAATTCAGCTCCGGTTAATGATGCCGGCAAAAGCAAAACATCATCCATGTATTGTAAATGGAAAGCTGTTGAAGAAAGGCCCATGAGTTCCTTGATAGCTTGTAGTTTTTCAGGATTCCAATTTGAAACATGCAATTTCCCTCCAACGGCAACAAAACCTAAACATTCCTTTCGATACATTCGCAAACTAGCAGTTACTCTATCAGCCTGCCCAACAACAAGATCCGAAACTTTAGATTCATCGTATTCATCAAATCTATGAAGGGCTAATTCATTTCTGGATTGAGGCATATCAATAGATTCACCATCTGTAAGCAATAAATGAGCAGATTGTCTAGCCCCAGAAAGGCCATTCCTAGTTCTCAAGGTTTCTGCGGCAAAAATTGCGGAAAGAGCTCTAAAAGAAGCGACAGTTGCAGTTAGTACGTTTTCTTTAAGTTCATCGTGATGAGAACCTTCAGGGGTTCTGGTGCTTTCATCCACTTCTTGAGTCTGACCTTGGACGCCAGCTCGAATTCCTCTCACGATTCTAAAAATATTTACATAATGAGCAGAGCTCAAAGTGTCTTCCAACAATAAATCCACCATCCCAAGTTTTACACAAGAAATACCCTGCCAATAAGTTTCCAAGTCTTTCTCTAATTCAAGAATCATTCTGTAATCACGATCTCCAACCCCGGTTGGAGTCTGCCACGAAGGAGAAGGCAACGCTTTCCTATAAAATTCTCTATCAAATTCAGCCATTCTTCTTTTAGATTTATCGTATGCCCCGGCACACAAAAATATTTGCTGTAACAAATGGTATCTTGTTATAGCAGGAGCATCTTTATCGAAAGCCTTCGCAAAAGCCCCTGAGTCATACGCATCCAATTTTTCCAAAGCTTCCATCGCCTCAAAAACATGCGGATATCTTTCTTTTGTCAGTAAAGAATTAATGGTTTCGCTCACAATTTTTTCTGTAACAGCCGGGGCGATAAGAGGAGTTAGACTCCAAACTTTATTCAAATCCGCCTCCATCTTCCCAATTATTTTAACTCCGCTATCTACAAGATTAGTCCTTTGTTTAGGGTCATCACATCGGCTCATTTGCTCCATGTTGTGACACATCTCTTGGCGATAGCCTTCAACTACGGCCCTACTTCTTCGATAAGCTCCAACACAAAAAAAGAATTCTCTTAATAAGGAATACCTTTTCTCCAATGGAGATTCGGAAGACAAGCTTGTCATAAAGGCCTTTGGATCAAAAATCCCCCAGCTCGCCATAGTCTGGAGAATTTCAACAGTTTCTTTAAATATATCCTGATTGAGTAAGGGGAAATCAATTTCAGGATTATCAAGCAAAGGATAATATTCTTCCATCATCGGCATCATTTTCAAATGTTCAACAATCAGCTGACGGAAATCATCTGGAGTAATCAATTTTAAAGTAACAAGAACATTTACTGCCGCAATAAAATTAATACCATCTTCCGCAATGCGTACACGCTTGAGTCGCATATTATCGGTAAGATCTCTAGTCTTATTTTCAACTTCATGATTCATGAATTTAGCCTCTTGATCAGGAGTCATTGGCATTACATCACTATCGTCTCCATCATCATAGCGTTCAAGTCTCGAAAGTCCTTTTGCTTCACGAGCAGCTCTTTTTGCGCCTCTTGCTTGAAGTTCTTTCTCTTGCCATTTTTTATGTTTTTTTAAAGAAGCCTGAGCTTTTCTTTTTAATCGGCCAATAGCTTTATCTGGTAAATCAGCTATCATCCAATCAAAAATTCCACTTACTTCTTCCCAAGTTAAAAGCCCCATTATTTGAGCATCAAGCAAATTTGAAATTATAAGATCTCGATCTATAGTCGCTCGAACTGCTCTTGTAGAGGCCTCTCTTCGTTGATCCCACCCATCATATGGATGAGCAAAAAGACGATCATTAATTGCCTGTAAATGTTCGGGATTAGGAACGGTTTTAAATTTTTGTAGAAACCCTAAAAATCCTTTTGGTGGACTAAATGGGTTAGGAAATTTTGTAGCATATAATCCCATATAGGTATGAATAACCCCTTCATCAGCATATCCACACTCTTCTCTAACCTGTCTGAAAAATGAAAAAATCGAATTTAATGGGGCTTTAAGAGGACTATCAAGAGTTGGCACTTCGGCTTCACCATTTTCACCTTTCGGTATTGGAAGCATAAGAGTTCCCGCATCTACGCTGGCAGCAAGCAATTTATGTTGCTGATCTCGAAGCAGCCTTCTCCTAAGGATTCCAGGAATTAATTTTGCTCGCTCAGTCAAAGGACTAGCCAATAGCCCAACAGCTTCTTTCAAAAGATCGGGCGTCACAACATCATCATCTATTTTCAATTCCTGCATTCGATCCTCCCCCATACAGGTAAGCATCAGGGCAGAACATCCGGGCATAGCTAAAGTAGTTTCTCCTCCTTCCATTGCTCCAAGAACTTGAGAATATGGGGCCGCCAACATAGCAGACTCTTTAAATAGCTCCAGAGAAGCCGGCCTTTGACTTGCAGGGACCTCCATTACATGCGCGATTGCAAAATCTATAATATTACACGCTCTATCTATGTTTCCAATTCCATATTTTTTTGCCGCTTCACACAAAAATCTAAAAGCATTTACCGGATCAAGCCCAGGAACATTAATCAATTTATATCCAGCTCTTTTATACAACTCAATAGCGTAGGTAAAAGAAAATCCAGATTCTTCCGCAACGTCGGAAACAATTTTTCTACCTTCCTCGCAA
>JBAYNL010000003.1:0-21203 GCA_041678805.1 Candidatus Altimarinota bacterium
ATTTCTCGAAGAATATGAAGCTACCGCTTTAATCAAATTTTTAATCTGGGAAAAAACCACCAAGACTGGATTAACTCGCGAAGTAAATCTCTTCGGTCAAGAAAAACCAGTTGTCTATCAAGTAAATGCTGATCCAGAATTAACAGATATCAGCAAAGAACCATTTATCCAAAAAGCTATTCAGAAAGATCAAAATGCACCAGCAATTTGTACTTTTGAATATTTGATGGAAAAACACAGCCAAAAACTTAACAATTTAATACTTGTTGAATTTGAAAAATTCACCAAAGCTCTTTTCTATAAAAACTCCCTACATTTAACACTTGAGTCATTGCTTCAACCTCTCAATAGCCTAAAAGAATGTAATCCGGAAAACAAAACACTTGAATCATTGATCAGCAAAGCTCAAATCTTATTTGGACTTTTAGGGATAATTTTTGAACGATTCAACAATCAAGATTCCTATAATCCCAGAGCCATTATTGATAAACAAATTCAAGGCACAAAAGAATGGCAAGACACCAATTCATGTATCAATAATTTAATCTCAATTTCACAAGAACTTGGAGAAATTTTAGGTCCAAAAACTCAAGGATATCTCCATAAATGGAAAAGAAAATTAACCGAATTAAAAAGCACTTTTGAGAATGCAGATACTTCAAAATTTCTAATCTTCGTTGAAATAGACTGGAATCGAAACTGCACTTTGCACAAAATGCCAATATCCCTTAAGGAAGCCATTACCGAGACGCTGTCCAATTGTGAAAATTATAAATTAGTCGACGAATGTTTCGACATAAAAGACAAAGGGAAATTCGCAAAATCTTTTTATGGACTCCCTGAAAGTTTAAGAATTATTAAACCGACTGAACCCAAAGAAAAAACACTTATTCACATTTCCAAACCTGGTGAAAATTCTTTCAAAACAATCAATGACCTAATTACAGAAAAAAAAGGAAAAATAGCCCTGATTTTCAATTCAAAAAAACAAATCGAATTCTTTACTTTGAAACTAGGTCAATTAGCTCAAGAATTAGACATCAATTTGATTTCCCAATTAGTCGGATCCATCGGCAAACTAGAAGAAAGATTCGCCAAAGCTCCTGAAAAATCCGTACTATTAATCACTTCTACAGTTTGGGAAAGATTTCGCTACCATAGCTTAGTTGAAACTATTGTCGTCGAAAAAATTCCTTTCGACGCTCCGGGAAATCTCTACCTCTCAGCCTTAAGTCAATCTTTCAATAATCCATTCATGGAATTCCAAGTTCCTCACGCCACCATGAATATCAAAAAAATCCTCAATCATATAATTGCAAAAAATGCAGTCGCCTATTTCCTCGACTCCAGATTATACGAAAAAGATTACTGCGCTCAGATATTGGATTTGCTTACTAAACCTTCTTATTAGACCCCCCTATTCCTAGATTAGTTTTTCCCACCACCACTTATTTTCTTTATACCACTCGATAGTTTCTTCCAAAGCCTCTTTAAAGTTATATCTTGGACTCCAGCCAAGTTCTTTCCTAAGTTTAGTGGAATCTATCGAATATCGTCTGTCATGACCTAACCGATCCGCTACACGCTCAATCATTTTTTCATCTTTTCCAAGCGTTTTTAAAATCATATGAGTCAAGTCCACATTGGTAAGTTCATGCCCAGAACCAATGTTATAAACCTCCCCATCTTTTCCTTCATGCAAAATCAAGTCAATTGCCGAACAATGATCTTCTGTATAAAGCCATTCACGAATATTTTTTCCATCACCATATAAAGGTACTTTTTTTTCCGTAAGAAGATTTGTTACAAATAAAGGAATTACCTTTTCAGGATATTGATATTTACCATAAACATTACAAGAATGAGTCACGATCACCGGCACACGATAAGTTACATGATACGCACGACACAAGTGATCCGCCCCCGCTTTTGAAGCACTATACGGACTATTCGGCATAAAGGACGTTTCTTCCGTAAAAGAACCATTTTCCGTACTTCCAAAAACTTCATCAGTACTAATTTGAATATATTTTTTTACTCCATATTTTTTAGTCGCTTCCAATAAAGTAAAAGTTCCAAGCACATCCGTCGTTATAAAATCCCTCGGGGAAGTTATAGATCTATCTACATGAGTTTCCGCCGCATAATTCAAAACAGCGTCAAATTTATGCTCCGCAAAAAGATCAGCGACAGCTTGTTCATCAGCAATATCCCCTTTTACAAATTTATACCTCGGATTATCTTCGAGCCCTTTCAAATTATCTAAATTTCCAGCATAAGTAAGTTTATCAAAATTCACTACTTCGTAATTTGGATATTTTCCAAGAATGTAATGAATAAAATTTGACCCTATAAACCCAGCTCCACCAGTGATTAAAAGTTTCATGATTAGCGATTTTTAGTAGTCCAATCAAACCCAATCTCCTTATCATCAAAATCAATTCTCTCCTCATCCGGATTTTTTGCATCATAAGATTCAGTCGTGTGATAGAAAAGTCCAACCGGTTCATTCCCAAGTACTCTATATCCATGAGCCACTCCAACCGGAATTAAAATAGTAACAGGATTATCTTTTCCCGCGTAAATCACCTGAGTCTCTTTATAAGTTTTTGATTTTTTACGCATATCATACAAGACCACTTGAGCCATTCCACTTGCCACAAACCAAATATCATCCTGTTTTTTGTGATAATGAAAAGCCTTGATCACACCAGGATAAGTAACAGTATAAGAAGTCTGGCCAAATTTCTTCATTAACTTATCGTCATCGCGAAGCACTTCCATAAAAGAACCACGATCATCACTATGTTTTACTAATTTTTTAACAACTACACCTTGGATCATAATAAAAAAATCAAATAATTCGACAGGAATAATAGCACTTTATAGATCTAAAACAACTTTTTAACCATTCCTAAAATTCCCTGTTTCCACGGAACTCTATGAGAAACACCAGATTGCCCTTTAAATTTATCCATATTCTTCAAGTACCACTCGTAATTTCGCAGAAGAGCATCTTTATTTGAATATTTTGGAACATATCCAAGAATTTTCTCAGCTTTTTCTATCGACACAAAAGAATCCTTACTCGCCGTTTCATAAACCCATTTATACAAAGGAGAAAGTTTTAAAAACTCCAACACTCTTAAAGTCCAAATCATTGGCCAAGCCGGAAACCCCTTTATCTTTTTTCCAAAACCAGCTTTATCAAGAACAACTTGATAGTCCTCCTTCATAGTCGTAAATTCCTTCGCCCCAATATTAAAAGTATCATTCACCAGCTGTTTTTCTTTCGTAGCACATAAATAAATCGCTTCACATAAATCCTCCACATCAAGCAATTGATATCGATTATTTCCACTTCCTATCATTGGAAAACTTTTTCCATCCTTCGCCCAATCATAAAAAAGAGCAAAAACTCCTAATCGCTCAGGTCCAATAAAAGACTTTGGCCTAATTATAGAAACACACATTCTTTTTTTTCTATATTCCAAACAAACTTCCTCAGCCATAATTTTCGCCTTCCCATAAGGCCCTACTCCATCAAGCTTATCACCCTCATAAAGAGGATGATGATCTGGAATTCCATAAACAGCCGTAGAAGAAATATGAATAAATCTTTCAACTTTATGATCATGAGCAGAATCAATCATATTTCTCGACCCCTCCACGTCAGTAGTAAAAATTTCTGCCTCTGTATACAAAGGCAAAGCCGCTGCGCAATGAACCACAACATCAACCCCATCCATACACCTATCTACCACCTCTTTATGCCTTATATCTCCAACAATCCATTCAATTTTATTCTTTTCAGGATAATCAAAAGGAAGAAGATCCAAAGATCTAACCTTATGTCCTTTCTTTAGCAAATATCTAACTAAATTAATCCCCAAAAAACCTGATCCTCCACTAATTAAATAATGTTTAGATTCCATTTTTAAAACTTATAAACTTAATAATATTGTATGCAAAATCATCAACAATGTTAAACAATTTAATATAAATTCTTTCATTTCCACTGGTAACTCTCCCTACTTTTATAAATTTAGCACAAATTTTTTTAGCAAAGAGTCCATCGGTCAAAAATTTATCGCCAATAACAATCACTTTTGACGAATTTATCTCTCCATGCTTAGCCGCTATTTCCTGCCAAATTTTCTTGCTCGGCTTTTTATTAACAAGATTAATAATCTTCACCCCAAGATTCTCTTCTACTACAACATTTCGCTTTTTGTCAGAAGAATTTGTACACAGGTATACTATGTTTAACTTCTTCATTTCCGTAATTTTTTCCAAGACATCATCAGCAAAATTTACCATTGAGTCCCCTATCAAAGTCCCATCAACATCCAACAAAACAATCTTGTCCCTAAAATCTACATTTAAATTCGCGAATTTTTTCATAAAACTCAATTATTTTCCCTTTGGAAAAGTGAAATATTTATGCCCAAAAAAACTAGTTATCGTTGTCGTTCCCAACCCTATTAAGTGAGCAATTTCAGGACGAAATTGCCTAACCCCAATTATGAGCAGATAATCATTTAACAACAAACTAATTATTACAGTTTGAATCAACCCAAATAAATTAACCATAATAAAAACCATCACAGATCTTTTCGTTGAATTTTTACTTTCCTCAAAAACAAAAATTTTAAATAAACAAAAAGCGACAATCATGCCAACTCCATAAGCTAAAATTATAGAAACAGTATAGTTAAATTTTAAGTTAAAAAGTACCCGAGAAGAAAAGTTCATTCCCGCTGAAACAGCCCCCCCCATTATAAATTTCACGAACTGTTTCGTCATAGATTTTATAAATAAAAGAGAATCGCATTCAATAACAACCAAAAAATAACACTTCCCAAAATCCATTTATCGGAGAACAGGGTTTTTTCTGGCGCATGCCCAGCATTATGCTGATTAATAATGTACAAATATCGAAATAATCCAAAAGCAACAAAGAAGACCGAATAGAGCAAATACGGCGTCGCCGTAGATATTACATAAATACTATACGAGGTAAGAGCTGTCGTAATTGTTATCACAAGCATATGATCCAAAAATTCTTTATTATAAGATTCCATCACTTTTCTAGTTTTAGCATTTTGCCCACCATATTCACAAAATTCCGCTCTTCGTTTTGCAACAATTAGGAACAATGCTAGAAAAAAAGTACATAAAATCAACCAATGAGATAACCCTTCCCTCCACAATGTCCCCCCCGCATATATTCTCATTAAATAAAAAGATGCCACTATAAAGATATCTAAAAGTGGAATTTGTTTTAACCTAAAACTATAAACAATATTAACAACAAGATATGCAAAAAGTATCAATATAGCTTTTATGGGTAATGTATAACACAGAAACCCTGAAACAATGACAAGAATAATAGCTAAAACAATCGCATTCTGTTTTGAGACCTCACCAGCAGCAAGTGGACGATTCTGTTTACCAGGGTGTAATTTGTCATATTCAACATCAATCAAATCATTAATTATGTAGACACAGCTTGAAAGCAAACTAAAGCTAAAAAAAAGCAATATACCTTTTGAAGTAGCATCTAAATCTAAAATATGTTTAGCAAAAAACAAAGGGGCAAATACCAATAGGTTTTTTACCCAATGATGAAGACGCATCAGCTTTATATAATTTTTCAAACTTCTCATGCCAAATATTTTATACGCTGCAGGATAAATAGTAAAATTCAATTGCTCACACTACTTGATTAGTAATAGTATAAACTCGCCTACTATAAATATTGCACATGGAAAATTTGGAACAAATTTACAAAAGAAGATTTGGTAAAGACGTCGAGTTCCGAAAAAAAATGTGGAAAATCCTTTGCAATAATTTTTTTCAGAAATACATTCCAAAAAACGCTGTTGTACTTGATGTGGCTACCGGCTATTGCGAATTTATCAACAATATTAAAGCAGGAGAAAAAATAACCCTAGACATTAATCCAGATATAAAAAAGTTTGCCAATCCCGACGTCAAGTGTCTAGAGTCATCTTCTACGGAAATGAAAGGAGTTAAGGACAATAGCGTTGACGTAGTTTTTACAAGTAATTTTTTTGAACATTTAAGCAAAAAAAATATCGTCAAAACCATTAAAGAAATGTACAGAGTTCTGAAACAAGATGGACAATTATTAATTTTACAACCAAATATCAGATATTGTTACAAGGATTTTTGGATGTTTTTTGACCACATCACTCCATTGGATGACAGAAGTCTCACCGAAGTCCTAGAAATAAACAATTTTGAAGTTCTTGAGTGTAAGCCAAAATTTTTACCATATACAACAAAAAGTAAAATACCAAAATTGCTATTCCTTTTGAAAATTTATTTAAAAATTACTTTGATTCAAAAAATAATTGGGAAACAGGCATTCATTCGAGCTAAAAAACTATAATCATGGACTCTAAAAAAACCAATAAAATAATAATTACAGGAGCAGCTGGCCTGGTTGGTCAAAATCTCATTCTTTTGTTAACGAAAGAAGGCTATTCAAACATTTTAGCAATAGATAAACATGAATATAATCTAAATATTTTAAAAAAATTAAATCCTTCCATAAAAACTATAAAAGCCGATTTATCTAAATCTGGTAACTGGGAAAAGAACTTTAAGGATAGTCACATTCTCATCCAGCTACATGCACAAATAACTGGCAAAACTGAAGAACCCTTTTACAAAAACAACATTCTAGCAACAAAAAATGTCCTCAATGTAATGAGAAAAAATAACTTCAATCACTTACTTCACGTCAGTTCTTCTGTCGTAAATTCAGCTAGCAACGATTTTTATACAAACACAAAGAAATTACAGGAAAAAATAGTTATAGCTTCCGGCCTTCCATATACAATACTAAGACCCACTTTAATGTTTGGGTGGTTTGATCCAAAACATCTAGGATGGCTATCTAGATTTATGGCTAAAATTCCTATTTTCCCTATTCCTGGAAACGGCAATTATATAAGACAACCCTTGTATGTAATGGATTTTTGTAAAATCATTTCAAAATGTTTGAAACTAAATCCATCTAACAAAACATTCGATATTGTTGGACAAGAAAAAGTCTATTATATCGATATCATGAGAAACATAAAAAAAGCCAAAAAATTAAGAACTTTAATATTAAGAATTCCCTATAAACTTTTTTATGTACTACTAAAAATATATGCGATTTTCAGCAAGAATCCACCATTTGTTGCCGATCAGTTAAAAGCTTTAACTGCCGGAGATGAGTTCATTGGAGTAGACATGGAAAAAACATTTCAAGTTAAACCAACTATTTTCAAAAAAGCTATTTTAGAAACTTTCACCAATGAGAAATACAGCAATGTTGTTTTAAAAAAATATGAATAATCTAACAAAAAAAAAAGTTGCAATTATTGGGGCAGGACCCATGGGACTTGTTTGCGCCTACGAACTTTGCAAAAAAGGACATGATGTCACTATCTATGAAAAAGACGATAGAATAGGAGGGATGTCCGCTTCCTTTGACTTTGATGGACTTAAAATCGAGAAATATTACCACTTTATTTGCAGACCAGATGATGTCCTGTTTCGACTATTGAAAGAGCTAGATATCTTCCATTTATTAAAATGGAAAGAAACTAAAATGGGCTTTTTTTATAACGGAAAACTATTTAGATGGGGAGATCCTTTTTCTCTTCTAAGGTTCCCCGGATTAAACTTTTTTTCAAAAATAAGATATGGATTGCATATCCTTTACACAAAAGGAATAAAAGACTGGAAAAGATTAGATAAATTATATTCAAAAGAATGGCTAACGAAATGGATAGGGGAAAAAGCTTATAATGTACTATGGGAAAATCTTTTTAAATTAAAATTTTATGAGCATAAAAACGATTTAAGTGCTGCCTGGATAGGCACTAGAATTAAAAGAGTGGCCCTCTCTAGAAAGAGTATTTTCAAGGAACAAATGGGCTATCTTGAAGGCGGATCTGACGTATTTCTAGATAAACTGAAGGAAAAAATTGAAAACAATGGCGGTCGCATAATATTGAACACCAAAGTTGATAAAATCATCTTTAAAGACAAAAAAATCGATCATGTTTCCATAAATGGAGAACAATTGTTTTTCGATCAAGTATTTTCAACAATCCCCTTCCAATATCTCCCCGAAATTATTGAAAGAGACCTTGATGAAACTAAAAAAATGATTAGAGGAATTGATAATATCGGGATCATATGTGTCATTTTAAAATTAAAAAATCCTTTAACTGATAATTTTTGGATAAATATCAATGATCCTTCAATAGAAATCCCTGGACTTATTGAATATTCAAACTTAAACAATTTAAAAGAAAATATTGTTTATGCCCCTTTTTATCTTTCCAAATTAAATCCAAAATACAAAAAAACAAATGATGAATTAATAAATGAAGTTATAAGTTATTTGCCTAAAATAAATCCAAATTTTGATAAAAACTGGATTATTAAAGCCGATTGTTCGAGATATGAATATGCTCAAACCGTATGCCTTCCCAATTTTTACAACAAAATCCCTCCAATAAAAACTGTTGTCGATGGCTTTTTCATTGCCGATACAAGTACATACTATCCAGAAGACAGATCCATCTCAGAAAGCGCTAGAATTGGGCAAGAAATGGCTAAAATGGCATAATAATCATTTAATCGTTAGCGGAATTTTAAATTGCGTACAGATTTTCACATCATCAGATGTTTTTAAGGCAAGACCTAGGGTATATTTCCCTTCCAATCCTAAAACATCAGTCGTAGTGCTATATCCAGATTCATTAAGTTCTGGCTTTTTAAAATAACCTCCCACATCCGGACGAGAAAAAGTCTTCGTTCTTAAATATTTATGATTACCTTTATCGTCAGTCAAAACAACATAAACAGCTTTTGGCAAAGTACCTTTCTCAACGGAATCCACAATCCACCCCGTAACTCTTAATAAACCTCCCGACACGGACAATCCGGTAGAAACAGCGGTCACATCGTTAACTACGTCAATAGAGCCATCACATTTTTCTACAGTTGTTACCTTAGCTACCGATAATTCGTCATCAAATCCATCAAATTTATAGATTTTTGAAATGTCTATAGGAACACTTGCTTTCACTTGGCTAAAAGTAACATTGTATTCATCATTCCAAAGATTAATACCGCCATTACTTGGTGTAATTGTTATCGCCTTAACCAGCTTCTCATCCAAAAATCCCTCATCATATAACATTCCGAATTCTTCTGTATTTTCAATTAGTGGTGATATCAAGAAACCAGATGCCGCCATCCCGGCAATTATTCTATATTGTTTTTTCACCCCATTCTCCAACTCTATCGTAATTTGAAGCTGACTGGTTTTGTATAAAAAATTTGCTATACGTCCCAAAATAGTTGGACTAATATCGATTTGTGCAAATATTGGCTGGATTGATTGTGGCAAGCTAACGCTCTCTCCAAACTTATGTTTTTCGCTTTTTAATTTCAGAGGCTCTTCAAACTCACTAGTATTTTTATTTTTTTGGAGAAATAAAAAATAATTTTCCATCTGAGTAGGTTGATAATTCAACATCAGTATAGGCCAACTTGCTCCATCTTCCAGAGATGGCAATCTTCCATCAATCGGTTCAACCCTAAAAATAACGTTATCTGGTGCTTGCGCGCCCAAAAGATGTTTTTTATTTATTTCAACCAGCGCTGGAGTATAAGCAGCATGACTCTGTAATATGGGGCGAGGGGCCCAAGAGTTTCCAGAAGCAATTAAATACGCCTGATTATATGAATAAATATCTGTAGTCCCTTGCAAAACAGGAAAAGACGCTTCTCCTCTCAAAGAATTCATCGCCACATCAAATTCAAGTCTTGGCCAATTTTTATTTTCAATTCTATTTTTAATACCAACCCATGCGGAGGAATAAGTCGAAACTATATTTTTACTAATACTCTCAGGAGATATTTTGATGTAATTATTATTAATGCAAAACCATACCAATAATGCAAAAATAGTAATCGGATAAACAAACTTAGATTTAAAAACAAATGGGAACAATAATGATGCAATCAATATAGATGTTCCCGCCGTAATAGCATGACCATCATGGCGAACAAATCCAGCCTTGAAGGAAAGAAATAAAAACACAAAGTAAATACAAAACAAAAATATTTTTGAAGTATTGATTATTTTCTTTTGAATAAGTATTCCTATCAACAAAAGCCCCGAAGCAATTAAATACAAAACCACCTCCCTTATGGGACCATCAACAGCCATCGCTTCAGTATAACCAGAAATTATTGGCATCATACTAATAAAGTAAGCAGGCAAATCTACTACAAACTGTCCTGATGCAATCCAGAAAAAAAACATCGAAACAAAAGGAGAAGACAAGCAAATTATTGTAAAAAATCTTTTTTTATTAACAATAAAAAAAACCGAACATAAAACAGCAATTGCAAAACACAATATTAACATACTGCCCTTTATTAAAGGCAATAAACCAAATGGTGCAAATAACAATGCCACATAAACTGGCACTAATTTACCTTTAACAAACTGTCCTTTTCCTAAAAACAACATTTTGTAGATCAACAATCCAACCATCAAAGGATATGAAAAGAATAAAGCGTCTAACGAATACATCAATCCAGTAAGAAAAACATAAAAAAACAGAACCCAGCGCCATTTAACACCTTTCATTAAAAGAACAAACCCTAACCAATATGACAAAGCTAAATATATACCTCCGGTAACCATCATAAGATCAATCGATGGATGATATAATTTTGTATAAATAGAAACATATGGCCCCATGGTAAAAATAATGTCTTTACCAAAAGAAAGTCCCTGAGCTACGGCCTGATCTGTTCCAAACACCCATGATGGATCAATCCCTGTTGAAGGCATTACTGGATAAAATGGAACAAATACAGCAATAATTGTAATTAGGAACACGGCCCACAAAATAAAATTACCAATCAATATTAAATTGTCTGAATTAAATTTATTTTTTTTTATATCCATAAAAAAACTATCTCTTATATAACTACCCATCCAATTTGAAATGGCATCAGAATTTTAAATTGCGGGCAAATTTTTATACCATCAGCCATTTTGACAGCAAGCCCTAGAACATACCTTCCTTTTAGCCCCGAGATATCAGCCACCGTACTATATCCAGAATTATTAAGTTCCGACTTCCCAAAAACAGCGCCCACATCTGGACGCGAAACAACATGAGTCTTTAAATATTTACGATTACCTTCATCATCAGTCAAAACCACATAAACAGCTTCTGGCAGAATCGCCTTCTCGGCAGAAACTGCGAGCCACCCATCAACTTTTAACAAATTTGTCACTAAAAACTCCTCAGAATCAGGGCCCCTATCATTAACTGTATCAAGAAAGCCATCACATTTTTCTACCTTTGTTACATCAACCTCTGATAATTCATCATCAAATCCATCAATTTTAAGAACATCATCCCTCAACTGCTTAGCTGAAGTCACTGGAGAAAAAACTCCTGGAATCTTTACATTCATCTGACAAGAAGGATTTTCTCCCTGCAAAGACACCACCGACCCCTTTTGATCAGCCAACAGATAACCACGATAGCCAGATTGAAATGCTTTTTTACCAACTATATCAGCAATGTCAGCCCTAGGTTGTCCAGTAAGAGCATATCCTACCATTTTACTTTGATTATCCAAAAACCGAATAACCTTAGGATAAGTCTTCTTCATCGGATCAAATATCCAACCACTAACGCGAACAAATCGCGAGTCCTCATTAATTGACTCCACTACATTCAAGTAACCCTGACAAACCGGTAAAGCCGATTGCTGAACCAATCTCCCTAATTGTTCTCTAACATCACGGAAGGGATACTCCCCAAAGATAAATAGATTTTGGGCAGAAACTTTTTCAGCCAAAGCTAAAACCCCTGGAGATGTTGGATAAATATTTTTAATTTGTTTTTCATCCTGCACTTGAAGCTCAAGAGCCAAAGCAGCAATTTTTCGCTCAAATAAAACTCCTTCTTGTGATTCCAACGCATGCAATTGCACAATAATCATAAAAAACGCAAGTACCACAAAAAGAATCAAATATTTCTTATTCCCAATTTTTAATGATGCCAAAATAGGGGGAGAAAACAGAATTAGTAAAATAGCCCATACCATAAGAGCAGGTGTCATATATCGACTGGCCAAAGCATTCTCTATCCCAAGATTCAATCGACCACCAGCAGTTCCCAAAGCCGTACCACCTATGTAAAGAATAAAAAACAACAGCGCTAACATCAACGTAGCCTTCCTAGGTCGAGGCAATAATTTTATCGCAAAATAAATTGAACTACCAACAAGAATCAACCCCATTGATTCCGCAACAATCACCCCAAATATTCCCTTACCAAAAAGAAAACAGAAAGGTCCACCGATATAAAGAAGCACAAACTGAATTAATCCAAACGGATTCTCCATTAAGGACTGCCAAAGTGACCCATCCCCTTCCGGAGTATGATAACCATGAAAGTACAGGAAAAGCATACCTACAGAAAGACTGAATAACACGCCAACGCGTACAAAATTCTGGCGTATTAACAAGGCGTAAAATGTCATCAAAGGCAATATAATTATACCATTGGCCATAGTTCCAGCAGAAACAAAACCAAACACACAAGCGATAAGAAAATTACGACCAGCATGAATTTGATCAACTGACTTATGAAGCCAATACAATGCACATAGCGGCACCAATTGAGCAAAGATAAATTGACTTTGGAATGCACCTGTCAAATTTTCAGACTGCATCCATAGAAATAACCAAGCAGTAATAAAAAGATCTAGAAAAATTTCACCAATTACCGGTTTTTCTGTTTTTGAGACAGAACGTAATATTCGATAAAATAATAGAACACTCAACCCAACCAAAAAATAGTTAACAATTACCAAAAACCACCCTAACCCTCCAAACCATTTTATATCAGCCCAAAACAATAGCCGTGATAAAAAAATACGATGTTCATTATGTTGAGCCAACCACATAGCATTATCACCTTCACTTACTCGCATAAAAAAAGCAACAACTCCATCCCACATGTCCCAAAACGGCACTGGAGAATAGGACCGGAATCCACCAATAACCGCCAATCCAACAATCAGGACAGCAAATAACAAAAAAATTAATATTAAAATTCGATCCTTTGAAAATACACCTTTGTTTTTCATATATTCATGCAGTTAAAATCATTCATCAATATTATCCTGCTTGAACTAAATTTTTTATAACATTTACCCACTTCCCTTATTAGTAATTTCGAATCTGTCGAATCAACCCCGAAAATCCTTCCCGTTTCAATACCCCAACGGCCGATTTAACTATCCCAATCCCCACGCGCGGCGAACAAACTCCTTGAATCACCCGCCCAATCACTGACTTTTGTCTAATACCTACAGCATTTTGGACTGTCAAATTGCCTTGTACAACTTCAGCCTTCCACCAAGTTAGAAAACATGGCTCCTCAACGCTGAAAGGATTTGGAAAGATCTTTTGCACATCTGGTCTTGTTCGATAAAGTCGTCGAGCTTCAAGCGGAATAGATTCACCATTTTCAAATTGACCATAATACCAACCCTTATAACGCTCATCACCCTGCCCCTCGGCAAGTAAATCTTTTCCATAAGCATCCCACAACTCGTGAGCAATCGCCTGACTAGAGGCATACTTCATAAGCATCCCAAACCCATTGCCATTATCATAGCTAGTAAAGTGATAAAAACGCAGTGGCACATCGCCCACCAAAAACACACCATTATCATCTTTGGAAAGATGACGATGTGCAATATTCCATGTCGCCACATTAAACCCCCGATCTCTAACAATACTCAATCCACTAAAAAAAGCAGGCGCAAGATCACACCAGCGCTGATCTGTAAAAAGTCCACCAGGAATATCATCACGGCAAAAAAGACGCAGACGTGCAGCCCACCAACGAATAAAGTCCAATCCTTGACCAGAAGTCCTCGCCGCAAAGAAACCAAGATTGTAAACTCCATGCTTCAACGCTGAAATTTCATTATCTTGAATTGCATTTATATCCGTCTCAGCATCAAGCAAGTGCGGCGTTAGTAAAATCTCATGCTGATCAAGCATCGAATCAAGAGAAGATAACGAATTAAAAACCTTAATATCAGGATCAATATACATAATCTTATTAACACCGGGCCGTTGAGCAAGCAATTCAGCAGCAGGGCCCTTCACCGCAGTACAAAGCTCAACAACAGCATGACCAAAAGCCCAAGCCTTCCAATCTGGCAATCCAAGTTGTTCAATAGTAAGCACCTCGTCAAACGGCTCCTTCTTGAGATCAAAATCAATCGGCAAATCATCGGAGTAAAGCAACACAAAGATCCATTCCGGATGAAAATGCTTAACCGATTTCGCTAAAACCCGCGCCTTAGGAAGATAACTTTTTGTGATTGAAGTATAAACAAGCATCATTTTTTTAATTTTTTAGCTGATTTTAAAATAAATTGAATCGCCGCCAATATGACTTCTGGTGATGACCCTAGCGAAATAACTTTACCCATTTTATATCGTTTAACACGATTTCCTTGTGCTCCAATGTCAAAAGCAACAATAGGCAATCCCATTTTCATTGCCTCGGAAATTGTATAACTAAATGTCTCTGGAACGATAGAGGATATTAAAATTACGTTAATACCCTCTCGGCGCACAACCTCAGCCAAATTATTATTATCATAAGAACCAAGAACCTTAATTCCTGAACCCATTGGAACTAAACTCTTTCCAACAACAGTAATCGGAATCCCCATTCCCTGTTTTTCGATATACTCAGCAAGAGCATTAATAACCACCGCACCCTTAATAATAGTTAAGGTTCCCAATACCCCAATATGCAACTTGCCAAGCAAAGAGACCAAATTGTTACTCTTAAAATAATCATCATCATGAGCCGTAACTCCAATCTTATGGCTTCCCAGCTTAAACCCTTTACTTAAAATTTCTATAGATGATTGATCAAAAACACTAATCGAATTTGCCATTTCAAAAAGTTCCAAAAAAGACTTACGCCACTCGGTTATATTAACTGGTCTATTTTTTTTAGGATACCAGCTATGAAACCAACCATGATTTTTCTTAAGACATTTGAGACACTTCTTAAGATCTTGTGGAACCCCACAATATTTTCCTTCAAAGTTCAAAAGATGCGGCGACGGGCAAATAGCATAAAAATCATGTATCTTAACATCTAACGTAGCTTTTAAAGTTCTGACAAGCCCAACAATTTTTGATATAACCAATGGAATATCCGGGAAACCATACAAAGAATTTATAATAATACTTTCGCTACGCGAAACTGAGAGTATCGCAAATACATCTTCAATTGAAGATGTACAGAAAAGCATACCATCACAATCGCCAATCCATTGAACAAACCAAACAGCATCTGAACAATAGATTCTCAAAACTGTGCCACCATCCACCTGAATATTCTTCACTAATTGCTCGGTATAGATATTCGCCCCGCCCCCAAAATTATGATCAAAGATTATCGTAGGATTAGAGATTAAACCACTCTCAATATAATTACGAAGCAAATAAATTTTATGAGCACTACAGATTTGCGGAAGAAAAGAATTTGGCAAATACGCCTTAGCTATCAACCCTACTTCCCCAGCAAAATAAATAAACATTCTTTCAATTGCATGTGCCAACGTCCCATCAACTTGGCCTTCTTCTG
Source organism: Candidatus Altimarinota bacterium (assembly GCA_041678805.1). Lineage (GTDB taxonomy): Bacteria > Patescibacteriota > Gracilibacteria > UBA1369 > LOWO2-01-FULL-3 > CAINDQ01. The sequence goes on from JBAYNL010000003.1 coordinate 15,762, forward strand.
GCTCAAAATACTGAGCAGCTAATTTCATTTCTACAAAAGGCTTTATTGCTTTACCTCGAAACCAAAACATATCTCCAGCGGGAAAAAAATTTCTATCAATATTTTTCAACTCTTCTTTTTTCTTACCTGCCAAATTAAGAAGTTTTTCCATATTGTTATCATTCGCATTACTTATATTATCAACGAATGGTTTCACTGGATGATAATAATCAGGGAAAAGAATACCAAGATACTTATCCTGCCCAAATTGCTGGAGAATTGCAGTTATACGTTGAGAATTCCCAAGCAATGATTCCATCATATAACGCCTCCATCCTGCAAATGCCGAATTATGAGGAGATCTTTTCGTATGAATATGCAATACAATTTCATGCTGAGCCAGCTTATCCCCCAACGTCACAAGCATAGGTAAAATATCCCTACCACGATTCTCCGAAACAACAACCTCTAGTCCCAAAACATTTTCCATATTCGCAAAAACATCCTCAATTAATTTTGCCTTTTCTAAAGTATCAGTCGTCACATACAAATGAAATTTGACTGGGATGTTTGCAAGATACGATAGCATTTCACTCACAAGATCCAAGTAATAAATATGAGCATGTACGGCAACATCTGTTGGCAACGCAACATCTTTTTCTACAACATCTTCTAGTAACAAAACTTCATGCCTAGATGGATTTTTTTTCGGCAATGCAGTTAATGGGTTTTTATCATAAAAGAACATCGCATTACGTAATTCTTTAATTCCCCCTTTCCTTATTACATCAACGCACAAGCGCGACAAGCGCACGCATCCACGTACACCAGGATTTGTTTTCCTATATTTTTGATAAAGACTAATAGGCCTAAACACTCTTTTTCCCAATTGAAACACTCCTCGAAGCGGTCGAGTGACCCTCCATGACATAGATGATCGATAAGCTACAATTTCATTACGCAACTCGGTAGACAATGCCTGCAGTTCATTCTCCCTTTGCTGATAATCAGCGACCTGTTCATCCCTCTCAACTACAACCTCCTCCAACGACTTCACATACACGTCCTTTTCTTTTACAGCCATTGTTAAAACATTTACCTCATCCTCCTTGATCTTGACCACCGCCTTTAACATATTTACCTCCCCCTCCTTACTCTTAACCAACCCCTTTAATTCAGCCATTTCTTCCTCCTTCTTCCTCGCTATAGATTGTTCATCATTTAGCCTTAACCCCATCCATTTATTTTCATTCAACAAAACAACCTTATCATGAAAAAGCTCGTAATAATTTCTCCAAATTTCTTCAAAAACAGGCAAATTTTCAATAATTTTAGAATTCAAGAAACAAATTCCGAGACCATGCGAATGATGAAATTCCAACGTAGAATATTTTTCCTTCAATTCTGCCCATAATTTATATACACCAAAATCAGCGGTTTTTTCAGAAATATCATGTAAAAGAATGACTCCATTTTTGGACATTTTAGGCAACCAAGTATCAAAATCATGCTTAACAGCAGCATATGTATGCAATCCATCTATATGCAACAACTCTATTGATCCATCTTGAAAATCAGACAAAGCATCGTCAAAAAATTTTCTCAAAAAATTCAAATTCAAACTATCGTAACAGGTCTTTTTAATAACATTAACTTCATCAAAAATCTCTTCCCCATAAAATCCAGCATGCTTATCTCCCTTCCAAGTATCAACAGCATTCAACTCTGTATCCAATTCTCCATCTTTTACCGCCTGACAAAAAGAAAAAAAAGAAGTTCCTTTATGAGTTCCCAATTCTACAATCCTTTTCGGCTTAAAATTTCTAATAAAATCATATGCAAAAAACTTATGTCCAGCCCATGCCCAGTCAAAATCATTAAAGATATTTTCGTATTCAAATTTTGGCTTATAATAGTTCCATTTCATAATTTCAAATAATTTTAAACACAGGATTTTCTACCAAAAAACAGTGTCCAATACTGGCATATTTTGCAACATTCACAACCCTTAATAGATAAACGTCATGAACCCAGTGATGCTGAACATGAGTCTCCTGAGTTCCCTCTGCAATAGCAACTGTAAAAACATAATCTCCATTAGCCAATAAAGGAAAATCAAAGCTAAAAACTCCAACCAAAACTTCTCCTTTACAAAATTTTCTCATATCACAATCAACCGAATAACTATTAAATCCTAACAAATGATTCCCGTATCTATCCTTTAAAATAAATCCAACAATCGGATTATTAATATCCTGTAAAACCTCTATTTCAACATAAAAATTAACTTTCTCTCCCCCTTTAAACACTTTTATTTTCTCTCCAGTTTCAGCAGAATATAGACCAACTCTTTTTATCCTCGCACCTCCTTCTCCAAAAGAAGAACACCCTTCAACAGATTCCAAATCCAAGTCTTTAACTTGACCAACTTTCTCATCATTTTTATTTTTTTCAGATTCACTATTCTTATTTTCTTCCAGCCCATAAGACATATAAGAAACATACTCTCTAGTTACCTCGTCTGGATTTCCAATTTTATACACACCCCCATCCAAAAGCCAAATAGCTCTATCGCAATAATTTATAACAGAACCCACATCATGACTCACAAATATAATAGTCTTCCCCTTCTCTTTAAATTCTCGAAGTTTTCTAAAACATTTCTGCTGAAATCGTATATCCCCCACCGCCAACGCTTCATCCACAATCAAAACATCCGGATCAACACTAATGGCAACGGCAAAAGCCAGCCTCACCTGCATTCCTGAAGAATACATTTTTACGGGCTGACCAATAAACTCTCCGATATCTGCAAACTCCAAAATAGCCTCAAGCTTTTCATCAATTTCCTCCCTCGTATATCCCAAAATTGAACCATTAAAATACACATTTTCTAAACCTGAAAGTTCTGGATTAAACCCTGCCCCCAATTCTAACAAAGACGATATTTTTCCTTTCACGTGATAATGTCCGGAAGAAGGAGTCAAAACCCCCGTCAAAATTTTCAACAAAGTAGATTTCCCAGATCCATTTTTTCCAATAATTCCAACTGTCTCTCCTTTCTTCACTTCAAACGAAACATCTTTCAACGCATAAAAATCATGATGATATTTCTTTCTAAAAGGACTCAACGCTTCTTTCATTCGATCAACTGGATCATTATAAAGCTTATAAACTTTCGAAACACCATCTACTTGTATAACGACATCAGCCATATAAATTTTTTATAAAACATCCGCAAAATGCGGCCTTAATTTCCTAAAAAGAAACACGCCCAAAATCAAAACGATCAAGGTGAATCCCCAGAAATATAATCCAAGTAATTGTTGATCTTTCCAAAAAGCCTCCTCGAATAAAAAGCTCTTTCTATACCCATCAACAATATAAAACATCGGATTCAATTTGAACCAAAACTGCCACTCTTTCGGCACAATATCAAAATTCCAAACAACCGGCGTAAGCCAAAACCCAAATTGCAAAACAACATTTACCACCTGGGAAATATCCTTAACGAAAACTTGCAATGAAGACGCCACCCAACTCAATCCCAAAAGCAAAATCATCATTGCGGCCAAATAGTACAAAACCTGAATCCAATACCAAGAGACCGAAACTCCACTAACTAGTAAAATCACAATCCCTATTATTATAAATATAAGATGAGTTACAAACGAAGACAGCAGTTTCACGATAGGCAAAATCGCAATTTTGAAATTTATTTTTTTCACCAAATATGAATATTCCTGAAAAACATTCGTAGAAGAGGGAAAAGCTTCAGCAAAAAAATTCCAAGCAATAATCCCAACAGAAAGCCATGCGATAAACGGAATTACTTGACCAGAACCGCCAGCCATAGGCCCTGATTTAAATCCCAAAACAAACACACACCACAAAACGAGAATCATCACCACAGGCTGAATAATTGTCCAAACAAAGCCCAAAAATGAACCCAAATACCTATTTTTATAATCTCTTTTCACTAACTGTCCAATCACAAATCTATTCTCGTAAATCTCGTGCGCAAATGCATAAAATCCTTTAATTAATCTCATAAGATCGCGTCTTTAATTATAAAATTCACCTCAAATTTACTCCCACACACTCCTTCTTCCCTTCAAAATAATTTCTTTAAAATAATTCCAATAAACAGGCACAAAACTTTTTTGCAATTTCAAAATATGCCAAACAGAAACTCTTTTTCGTGCCATAACCAATTTCCTTTTCCTTTTAATTTTACGAAAATTCATAAGAAAAGATCCATAAGCATGCACAAAACTAAACGCTACTCTCCACTTCAAGAACACAAAACTTGCTAAAACTAAAGCCAAAGCCCGAAACAAAACAATTGGAGAATTTATTAACAAAACAACCATCGGCAAATTACAATAATAAGCTTTTAAAGCATTAAATCGCGCCATCACATTAAATTTATGATTACGCACTTTACGAGTTGAAGCACTCACTTTATGATAAATTTTTGACCTATGTGCAAACCAACATTTCCACCCTGCAGTAATAGCTCTCAGAGATAAATCCGAATCTTCTGAATACAAGAAAAATTCTTCATCAAAAAGTCCTATTTCTTTCAACATATCTACTCGCAGTAACATCGCCGCTCCACATACGCCCAAAAGTTCCTCATCATCCATAAAAAAACTAGTATGTTTTCCTCGCCCCCTGGCAACCATATCACCACAATCCAGCAATGTTAACCCCGCACTCTCAATCACCTCTCTATCGCCAAAATAAAACGATTTAGAGGCCACACTCCCAATTCGATCATCCGCTTCAGCCACCCTTACCGCTTCTTCCATGAAATCAGCAACAACTTCAGTGTCATTATTCAATAAATACACATACTTACTCAAACCCTCTTTCAAGACAATTTCCATCCCTCGATTACACCCCCCGGCAAAACCATCATTCTTTTTATTATCTATAAAACGATAATTTCTCTGCTGAACTTGACTTAGAATTTTCACATCTTCAGAATCAACCTTAGACCCATTATCCAAAAGAATTATCTCTAAATTTGGATAAGTACATTTATCTAAAGATTTTAAACAATTTATAGTATCAGTTAACCCATTATAATTCAGAATCACAACTGAAACTCTTGGCCAATTTTCCATGCCTCCAGAATCCCACAAAACAGGCCGAAAAACAATATAAATCAACCGTTTATCGCTACAAAAGAAAGACCTCGCCATATAGGCGAGGTCCTCCACTTAATCTACAATATTTTCTAAAGCCTATTACATATTAAGCAAATAGCTCAACATAGCTCCTGCTCCTACTCTTGTGACTTCCTCTCCTCCTCTTGCATATCTCAAATCTCCTGACACAAATCCTTTCAATAATCCTTTCTCCGCTGCCAAGTTCATCAATCCTGCATACCAACTATCATCAGTTACATCTGCATAGTAGTTTGTTCTTCCTTGCAACAAAGCCTCCCATTCTGGC
>JBAYNL010000004.1:0-20573 GCA_041678805.1 Candidatus Altimarinota bacterium
CGACGGTCCACGTGGTCCCCCCGACCGCGCCGCTGCCCACGCTCGTGGTGCCCCGCGCCGAGGACCAGGAGGCGACCGAGCCCCCCGCGGCTGTGCCCCCGGAAAACAACTCGACTGGTGGCGGCTCCGGCTGCGGAGCCAACTCCGACTCCGAGAAGGGCGATGGCACCCCGCCGGCGGCGATGTGCTACTGCACCGATTGGCAGCGGGACCCGAACGACTCCGAAAACGGGGTCCCCTGCAACTAGGGGACGCCAAGGAGAATTTTCGCTACAGCTAGTCTGACCTGAACAACCAAGGATTTGCCTTGATCCCGCGTTCTCCAATCTGGAGCGACGCACGGACGGGCCACTTCCCACTAATCAACTGAGGAATGATTAGTGGCTGTCCTTTGTTTTTGAATACTGCAAAAAAACTATTCAAAAATAGAGGACAGATCTTCCGGTAATGGAAATGACAAATGCTCTTCTACTGTCTGAATTGCTCGAATTTCTAAATTCTTATTTTCAGATTTGAATTTCCCAACCACCTGTTCAAACAAAAGCTCAGGAACAGATGCTCCGGAACTCAATCCTACTTTTTCGTAATTCCAAACTTCATTCGGAATTTTATTTGGATCATCCAGCAAAATTGCCTTACAGCCACAGGAGATAGCAGTCTCGACCAAACTATTTGAATTTGAAGAATTTCGAGAACCAATCACGACAATAAAATCACATAACTCCGCCAATTTTTTTATAGCATTTTGACGATTTTGACTCGCATAACAAATCCCGGTAGCCACTTCCAAATGTGGAATTTTCCCCTTCAGAGCTTCAACCAGCCCACTTGTATTATCAACCGATAAAGTGGTTTGAGTAAGACAAATCGTTTTTGCGTTTTCAAATTTCTTTGCATCCAGTTTCAAAATATCCGAAATATTTTCAATCACAGAAACCTCTGTAATTCCAGAAGTCCCAATTGTTTCCTGATGATTTTTGTTTCCAATAATTACGATTTTATATCCTCTCTTAGCGAAATTTTCCACTTGAGTATGAACCTTCAAAACAAGCGGACAAGTGGAATCAATAATTTTTATTTTTTTATTTTCACATTTTTCACGATATTGCGGCGAAACTCCATGTGCTGAAAAAACCACCACGGAATTTTCTGGTATTTTATTAATATCAGCTTCAAAAATAACACCCTGCGCTTCAAAATGTTCCACCAAAAACTTATTGTGAACTATTTGATGATTCACAAAAATAGGGGATCCATACTTCTTCAAACATTTTTCCAAAATCAAAATAGCCCGCTCAACTCCTGCACAAAATCCATGAGGGCTTACCGTAAATAAAATCATAATCAATTGCCATTAAAGCTGATAACAATTTCTCTACTTCTTGGTCTGTCCAATTCAAACATCAAAATTTTCTGCCATTGCCCGAGCAACATTTTGCCGTTCTCTACAGGGATAGTTTCAGACGCACTCCCCATCAACATTTGAGCAATATGAGAATGACCGTTTTTGCAATCCATCCCGCCGGAAGTAGGGCAAATCGTCTCGGGATCACGATGATGAATGTCATTATGTTGATATTCATTTTTTGGATTTACAAGTTCTTCAAAAATCTTTTTTCGAAGATCGTTAAAAAATCCATCCTCTTTTTCATTTATTTTTATTGCAACAGTAGTATGGCGAGTAAACACGTTCACAAGACCATTTTTAGCAGAAATTTTTTCAAGAAATTTTTCGACTTTCGAAGTGAGATCAATAATATCGAAAAACTTTTCAGTTTCTATTTGTAATTTATTTATAACAGTTTCCATAAAAAATTTACGATAAATTTTAGTAAAAAATTAAGCCAGAGAGATTCTACTAAAAATTCGTTTATATTTACACCTAATTTTTAGTATAATAGGTCCATGAATTTTGGAATTATCGCTGACGGCAATCGTCGTTGGGCAAAAAAACACGGATTTTCTACGGAAGAAGGACACAGAAGAGGATTTTGGTCCATAAAAGACGAATTATTTCCCGTCTTGACCAATAGTCCAGATTTTGACGCAATGACCATTTATGCGTTTTCAACAGAGAATTGGAAAAGATCTTTGTCTGAAGTAAGGTATCTGATGAAATTGTATGCAGAAATGCTTGATTCTTGGATGCCTGAAATCACAAAACAAGAAGCGAAACTGGTTCACTGCGGTAGAAAAAATAGAATTCCAGCTTTTTTAAGAAAAAAACTTTTGGAGGTGGAAAAACTTTCCGCAAAAAACAAAAAATTCACAATTTATTTATGCTTAGATTACGGCGGTCGCGACGAAATTTTACGAGCCGCAAAGGCAAAAGGTAGTTTGGAAAAGAATTTAGAAGTACCCGACTTAGATATTATTTTGAGAACAGGAGGGGAGTATCGTTTGTCCAATTTTTGTATTTGGCAGGCGGCTTATGCGGAACTTTTCTTTAGTGAGAAATTCTTGCCTGAATTAAAAGCCAGCGACGTCAAAAAAATCCTTCAAGACTTCGCCGAAAGAGACAGAAGAAAGGGGAAATAGGGGAAAATGTGTGATGAATATTTGACAATCATTGGGCTTTTTGTAAAATACACCCTTATTTAGTTTTTATATTATATGGCTCTTGATAACGATTTAGAAAGTTTTGCAGATTTAGCTGAGCAAAATCCAGCATTAGACCGTAGGGCGTTTTTAACCGCGATTATGGGCGTAGCGTTAGCTGGTTGTTCCAGAAAGCAGGAAGACCCTAGTGCTCAACGCAATGCTACCAAAAGCGCCGCAGAAAAGGTGATTAATCCGCCTGAAACTGTTGATGGTTTAAGAATTGGTAATTTCGCATTACGTTTTGATCCTTCAATTCCAGAAGCTGAAAAAAAGAGAATGAGCACTTTATTTGAGAGGGTATCTCCAGTAATTGCTAGATTTGTTCCCCCTTCTCACAACTCATCCGCCGATCAAATAACCTTTTTAGAGGTAGGGGAAGATGCCGTTTCAGTAACATCACCCGCTACTGGAAAAATTGCTTTAGACCATCAACGCAACGAAGGCGTAGAGGTTCATGAATTGATTCATGCTTTGAAGGGAAATGGTTTTTCAAAAGTACAATTTGTAGAAGAGGGCACTACCGGTGCAATTACTCGTTTGGCCAGCAAAGAGCTTGGATTTGAGCCAGAGATGTTTGTTGAAAACATGCAGGTTTCCCCTAGTTTACAAGAAGGAGGCATGGCCTTAAATGGCTCCGTGCCATACAGAGTTTTTCCTCCTTTAATGATGGCTCGCTTATATTTCGCAAGCAAATTATGGCTTGATCTAGAAAAAAAGCATCCTGGCATTATTAAAAGGACTCTAGCTGAAATCGCTCCCTACGGAGGAGAAGCCGGTGATTTAAATTCCCAAGGTAGAGTTGCTGGAAAAGCTCTCTCAGGAGATTTCAAAAAAGTAGCCCTTGGAAATCCTTTGATGCGTGTTATCGACACCCATAACAAGCCTTTGATTTATGCTTCATATACCAATACCGGAGGGATGAGGTATTTGCTCTTTTCAATGGTTAGAAAGCAAGAACGTTCTGGAGTTGAAAATCCAGTAAGAGATCAAGTATTGCAATACAGATTTATTAATTCCAAAACAGGAAAGAGCAGTAGTTGGGAAAATTTCGAAACTTCATCAGATCCTTTTTCCACAAAACAAGTCGATCTATTTGATGACAGGAATGGGTTTAATCTTTTGCCCAATACTCTGGGAGAGAGCGACCGATACAAAGTCGAATTAAAATGTGATGCCCTTGGGGCAAAGGAGGATTTTGAATTTGAATACATCTAAAAAGTATTCATTTGGTGGGCCATTGCGATAAAACCATAAGCCCCGCGATGCGGGATTAGTCCTTTTTGAACAGCGCGAATTATGCTTCATTTGTTACGGTCCCTTGTTCTTCATCAAGTTGAGAAAGAGCAGTATCTAGTTTTCGCTGTGCGGCTTTTTTTGCTCCACCCCTACTCAACACACCTAACTTTTCGGCTGCAGCCATTTCCCTTGTGTATGTATCCGTAGCTACTTTAATTTTTCTTAATCCTTTCAATTCTGCGTTCATTGCGGCGATCTGTTCAGCAAGTGTTTGTACTTTGGCCTCACCAGTAGAGGTGGCCGTTCCGGCAGCTGCTTTAGCCTCTTCTGCCTCTCTGGCAAGTCTTTGAGCGCTTCCACCTACTGCCTCAAGGCTCGATCTTGCTTCCCCTAAAGCCCGCTCTTTTGCTCCCAACTCTCCTCTTGCCTCCCTTATTTGGGTTTCTGCTCTATCAACTGCTGCTTGTGCTTCTTCGAGGGCCTTCCGTTTTTCATCCAATTCTTCGACAAGCGCTACGTTTCTTTCATCAAGATCCATTGTCTGTTGGGCTAAATATTTCAGATCTCCGCCCCACTGATTTGCTCTATTATCTGCAACGTCACGAGCTTTTCCAGCTTCCTTTACTCTTTCTGAAGCAATCCTTTGGATAGCAGCTACTGTTAGGGGACCTGCCCCTGCCTCCAAATCAAAATCTCCAATGTGGGCTTCCAGCGCGTCTTCCAATTTCTTACAAAGCCCTGGAGCTTTTCCATTAAAAATTACCTGATTATTGGCGTCTACATAGGCCCCAATATCTTTAAGGGAAATTTCTACTTTTTCGTCATAACTGTATGGAACAAAAGCTACACGATCGTCCCGATATGGTCTTGACTCCCCTCGTTCTGGATTTTCTGCAGCAACTCGTTTCTTTAAATAGTACAATCCCATTATAATTTCCGGCTTCTCCTGCCACACTGGTGACAACGATGCTATTTGTGTCTGCCTTGTTTGCTCCTTTACGGCTCTTTGATATTGTTGTTTGGCTTCAGCTGCGGCCCTAACCTTACCAAAATAGTCTGACATTGACGCTTTGATTGCATCTATAGTTGCCACAACTTGTACATATTCCTCACCACTATAACTCGTCCTTAGAGATTCTTTCTCTCTCTTAATTGCTTCTTCAAGTCCCCACGCTGTTTCAATGTCTCTAGGCTGAGAAGAATAAGAGCTTAAGAGTCCATCTTTATTCCCACTGAGTGCAGCGCCGATGTGCCCTAAATCTCTTTTTGCATTTACATCCGTTTGCTCGGCACGCTGTTTTATTCGCATTCTTCGGTCCAATTCGGTTATTGCTTCTCTTAAAATCTTTCCATCAATGCCAACTTCACAAGAATCTAAGCTATAAAGGGTATATTTTAAAGATCCACGATCTCCATAACCTGTAGATGCATCCATGTCTTTACCTTCCTCGATTTTTAATCCTATTTGTTCGAGGGACTCATTAGCTCTTTGGATGGAGTTCTCTTTTTGAGCATTTAACCTCATCTGAGAGATCAGTCCTCTTCCGGCGTCTATTACTTCTTTACCTGCGTCGTCTTTTAGTTTTTTAGCTAAAGTAGGAGGGTATGAGTATCCATCCTCTTTTCCTAGGGTATCCTCGAGTTGTTGAGCTGTATATCCATCAGTGCTTATTAGTGTTTTAAGGGGATTAACTAATTCTTCTCTTTTTGATCTTTCCTCACCTTCCTTGGCTGCTGCTACATATTTTTCTATTGATGCTAATGCCTCCTGACGCTTTTTTGCAAAAAGAGCTGGTAAGCTCTCCTTTGTAGTTGCAATCGCAGCTCTATCAATTTGCAATACTTCAGTTAGTACTTGTTTTTGTTCTTCAATTCCCTTGGCTGCGTCCGCTACAAGTGATTCCATTTTTGCCTCAAAGGCTTTTAAAGCCGGCTTTTCAGCCTTCCTTAATGCCTCTAAACTTGTTTTTGCCTTTGATTCCGCAGTCTCTGTCTCTGAAATATTTTCTTTTTCTTTTTGAGCAAAATCAGTATCGTCCACTGACATGTCTATTTCAATTTGGTTTCTCGCAAAATCAATATTTTCTCCTCTGGAATTTTTTCCATTTGTAATTAGGGCATTGATTAGCAGGCATTCTGCGTTTTGTTCGGAGATAGCCACTCTCCCATGTTGAGGACCACCAATCATTGATGGGGACATCGCTCTCGCATAACTATCAGCTTTCAAAATAGCCCCAATTAATTGGGGATTATTTTTTGCAGCATGTATCAATGCATCCGGAATAGTTACCACCGCGTATGGTTTCCGCCCTGAGTTATAAAATATTCCGTAAACTGGCATTTTGCCAAGTATAACTTGATCCATTAAGTGATCTCTTTCCTCATCATCAAGGGCTGATGCAGATATTGCCCTGTTAATTTCATCAAAGGCATTTCCCACAAAATAGGCCTCCGCTTTTTGAATTTTTTCCGATCTAGTAAAAGATATGTTTCCATCTTGGCGGGGAACCCTGTCGGCAATATATTTTTGCTTTCGGGCAGCAAGTTTCTCGGCTCCCTCCAACGCTATATTATCAATGCCTTTTCCTGATTCGTCAGCTGTAGTCGCATTATGATCTACCAAAGTTGCACCCTCACTGGGATCGGCGATATTTGCCCACGAAGTTTTCCCCTCCCGCTTGAGATTTATAGCCATAAAATTTATCATTATATATAATAGTCTTCCACTCTACCACTATTATTCTCATTTTGTCAACCCATCCAAATGGAGTCACTGTGACGTTGGCAAATGTTGCAGCTATTTTTCTTATTTCGTGGTATAATAAGCCATTAAATGTAATTTTTTATGAATAAAGAAGCTACACCCGTTAGGCCACATCACGTAGAAGGTGCTCAAGGATATATTGATAGGAGTAAACGCAAGGGGGTTGAAACTGGAAAGGACCTTTACGATATGCTGTTGAAGTTAGTTCAGGATGACCCTAATGCCGAATTAATTTTTGTAACAACTAAGACTGACCCTATTTGTCTGGAATGTTTGAGTACGCATGAAAAATGTTTAGCTTTACTGGAAGAAAACGTTAACGAAGAATTGATTGTTCAAATGGATATGGAAGTGGCTAAAGAACATGGCTGGGATTTTGATAGGCCTTATAAAGTACAAGACATAATTGATGAAATAACTCGAGAAGCTCCCGGCAGAAGTATTATTTATGCTGTTGCAGCTTGGGCAAATGAACCATTAGAGATAGATGGCAAACAGGTTGATTTTTTAGAAACTTGGAGAGCAGAAGTTAGGGCGAGTAAAAAAAGAGCTATTGGAGAAAAATAACAACTAAAAAATGGCTTTTAAGAACCATTTGAGGTTTTTTTGGTGGGCCTGACTGGACTTGAACCAGTGACCAATCGGTTATGCATCTCACTATCACTTTTGTGACCCCTTTCGGGTTTGTAAGCTGGACTATCCCTTCATCCTTGAATTCAAGGATGTCTACCGTCTAGTCTCTACACCTTCTCACTTCTTACGAAGAGAGCTTGGCTCGGGATTACCATTTTAAAAGCTTCCCCGAATTTGATAGATTCTACTTAAAAATTACTTTTTAAGCAGCCCTTTGATCGTCATCCATATCGTGTTATAAATGTAGTTATGAATAATGTAATAATCTGCAAAGTTTGTGGTAAGACGTTAACAGGGAAACAAAGTTTATACTGTAGTATTAACTGCAAAAACAAAGTCCACCAGTCTTATCCTTCTCAAAAACTTCGAGGATTAAACAGGAAAATAACTATCGTTGACTCATTCGGAGGCAAATGTTCTATATGTGGATATAAACGAAATCTAACTGCATTAACATTTCATCACGAGGATCCAAAGAAAAAAGAATTTAAATTAGACGTAAGATCTTTGTCTAATAGAAAATTCATTAGAATCCAAGATGAATTAAAGAAATGCGTTCTCGTTTGCCACAATTGCCATGCCGAATTGCATCATCCAGAACACAACTTAGGATAACAATCCTTAAGCCGACTGCTCTAACCAGCTGAGCTACAGGCCCATTTTTGAAAGAACCAGTTCATCCAGATTGCCTTTTTCAGGCACTTCTCACAAACGAACGCGGAAATATTAGTATAATTTTTCACTCAACGCAAACGGAAGTGGATTAGCATAAAATAAAAAAATCCTGCCACTTTCGTGGACAGGATTTTCTAAAAGTCTTATTTAAGTTTTTACTTCGTCTTCTTCTCAGCTGCCTCTTTATCAGCTACTTTTTTCTTTGATGACAAAGCGTTTAAACCTCTAGCCAATACAGATTTCTTTCTATCTGCATTGTTTGGGTGAATGATGTGCTTTTTTGCAGCAGTATCAATCACTTTATATGCAGTAGCCAAGAACTTTTCTGCTTCAGCAATTTTGCCCTCCTTAAGAAACTTTAGCGCTTTCTTATAAGTCGTTTTCATCTGATTACGAATCGGAAAACGTTGAGCACGCCTCTTGTCGTTCTGACGCATTTGCTTCTTTGCGGACTTAATAACTGGCATTTTTGTTCAAATTAAGATAATAATAAGCGGTGTGATTTTAAGGGAGTTGCCCTATTTAGTCAATAAATTTTATGAAAACACTAAAACAAATCATTCTTGCCTCAAGAAGTCCTCGCCGAAAACAACTTTTGGAAGAGATTAAAATGGAGTTTGAAGTGCATCCTAGCGAATTTGAAGAGTTAAACGAAGGCCAGCTTCCGGAAGAGCTGGTTATTCACAATGCTATTGGAAAAGCTCAGGATGTCGCGCGACACTATAGGAACGCTTTAATTATCGGAGTAGATACCTTGGTTGTCTTCCAACATCATATTATTGGAAAACCAAAAGACCTCGAAGACGCCAAAAGAATTCTGCGCCTACTCAGCAATACCACTCATAAAGTAATTTCTGGAATTTGCGTAATGGACAGTGATAGTAAAAAAACAATTTCTGCTATTGAAGAAACTTTTGTGACGATTGACCGTTTAGATGAAGACGATATTGAAAATTATGTGAATTCAGGAGAAGGGGAGGACAAAGCTGCTGGTTATGCGATCCAAGGAATAGGTTCCTTATTCGTTAAAAAAATTGAAGGAGATTATTTTAATGTTGTGGGATTACCACTTTATAGACTACGAAGAATCCTCAAAGAATTTGGCATTAAAAGGTTAGTTTGATACAGTAGAGGCACCTATTCTCATAAAATCCCTCCTATGAAAAATACTATCAAAGCTATTATTTTTGCGCTGATGCTTGTTAGCGTTTTCCCTTTTACGCAGATGACTTATGCCACAACCGTAATTCAGATTACAGATCTTACCGTTACTCCCAATTCGATTGATTTTTCAGTAGATCCCTCGGTTGCCATTAGTTATAAAACAAATACGGAAGCTTATGTGACATTAGTCATTTCTCAAGGCTCAAAAATTGTGGGAACATTTGTAAATGGTCAATATTTGGGAATAGGATCTCATGCTTATTATTGGAACGGCAAATATGGTAGTGATACCCAAGTTGGAAAATCAGGAGAAAAAGTTGATGAAGGCGTTTATTCTTTTACTATTATTGCAACAAAATTAGGAGGGGCCAATGAGGATATAAAAACAGGAACTATTACCGTTTCTGGAAACACAGAAGATTCTGATTCGGGAGATTTCTCTATTACTGATGTTGATTTAGATCAAGATACTTTTGATCCAGAAGATGACCAAGAAGTTGAAATTACTTTTGAAATAAATGACGATGCAGACGTCACGATTAAAATTTATGATGAAGATGACGATTTAGTTAGAGAATTGGTAAATTCTGATAGCTATGATCAGGGAGAAAATTCAGAAACTTGGGATGGAGAAGATGATGATGGCGATATCGTTTCAGAGGGAGATTATACTTATAAAATTCATGCAGATAATGGCCCAGAAGAAGATGATGCTGACGGAATTGTGACTGTCGAAGAAGGCTATGATGGCGGAGATTCATCCGAAGCTCCACGGGTTGAAGATGTTTTATATCTAACTAAAGAAAGCTTCGACTCGGAAGATGAAGAAACTTATCTTGTTTTTAATGTAACGGCTAGTGCCGATATTGAAGTGGAAATAACCAATTTAGACGACGATTCCGTAGAAACTATTTATGACAAAAATAATCGCCCAAGTGGATTACAAAAAATAAAATGGGATTCAGATGACATAGAATACGGAGATTATAAATATGAAATTACTGTCAAAAACAGTAAAGGAAAAGATCATTGTAATGGAACAATCGAAGTTAAAGAAGATGAAGCCGATAATGGAGCTCCCAATATTTACAACGACAATATAGATATTGATGACATCCCATATTCAGCAAAAGATGGCGAATTATCAATCTCTTTCGAATTAGAGGAAGATGCCGATACCGTAACTGTAGAAATTCGTCAGGATAATAAGTCTATCGATAAGATTTTAGATGATGAAGACCTTGAATCAGGTACTCATACCGCTAAATGGGATGGGAAAAACAAAGGCGGAAAAGTAGCAGAAGAGGGTGTTTATGAATACAGAATTATCGCTCGTAATTCAGATGGAACTGACACGGAAAGAGGAAATTTTTCAGTGTCAAAATCTACATCGACCGGATCAAATTCAACCAGTGAGAGCTGTGCAGGATTCAAAGACATCAGGGAAAGTTACAAGTTTTGTGAAGCTATCACCTGGGCAAAAGAAGCAGGAGTTTTTACAGGATATCCCGATAATTCCTTTAAGCCATATCAGCCAATTCGTAGATCTGAAATTTTAAAAGTTGTCTTAGAGGCATTCGAAGTAAACTTAATCGAAACAAACGGGGGGAATAGTGGATTCAAAGATGTCAAAGGATCTGATTGGTATGTAGATTACTTAGCGACGGCGATCACGAAAGGAATTGTAGCGGGATATGATGACAAAACTTTTAGGCCTGATGAATTGGTCACTCGAGTTCAAGCTTTGAAAATCATGTTGGAAGCGGCAAAAAGAGAATTCAGCTTATCGATTAAAGGTAACGATTTCGCACAACCATATATCGATATTCCAGCAGGTAAGTGGTACACAAGATATGCCTGGATGGCAAAAAACAACAAACTTACTGATGACGAAAATTATTTTTTCCCATTAAATCCAATGACCAGAGGAGAAATGGCGGATCTTTTGTATAGATTTCACCAAGAGGGGCTTGATCAGTAATTTTCTCAATAGGGATTTTCCTTGCAAAACGGTCTTATCTGTTGATACTATAAACAAGAATTAACTAACCTCATTAATATGTTTAAAGGTCTAAAAGCATTACTCGCCGGAATTGTAGCGGGAACACTTGTGGGAGTTTTATTCGCTCCTAAAACAGGAAAAGAGCTTCGCAAAGATTTCAAAAAAGAATTAGATAAAGGTGGACTTGGAGTAGATACCTTGAAAGAAACAGTTACGGAAATGGGCAAGGATATGGGTGAAACTGGTCATAAAGTTTACGAAGATGTCAGCAAAACCGAAACTTATAAATATGCTGAAAAGGAAGTTAAGAAACATGCCAAGACAGCCAAATCAATGGCGCAGGATTTAGTAGAAGAAAATGTTTCAGCTAATACTCGTAAAAAAGCTAAAAAGAGCTTCCTAAAGGCAAAAAATACCGTCGAGAAATTTGGAGCAAGAGCAAAAAAAGGCCTACATAAAATGGTCTCAAAAATTGCAGAAAAAACCGGCAAGAATGAATAATAAAAATCCCGTAATAGGAATCATTGGAGGAAATGGTCGCATGGGCCAGCTATTTGCTGAATTTTTTGAAGAGAGAGGAATTAAAGTTTTAATTGCAGACTTAAGAACAAAACTTTCCAATAAAGAAGTCACGAAAAAAGCAGACATCACAATAATTTCTGTGCCTATTGATAAGACGGTTTCTGTGATCAGTGAAGTTTTGCCGTGTTTAAAAAAGGGGAGCGCTATCACCGATTTTACCTCTGTAAAAGAAATTCCTGTTGCTGAAATGCTTAAAGCTAAGAGTGGAGTTGAGGTTTTTGGAATGCATCCTATGTTTGGGAACAGCAATCCTATTCCAGGGCAAACAGTATTGATGTGTCCTACTAAAAAATCTGGGAAATGGTACAAATGGTTAAAAGAATTTTTGAATAAAAATGGAGCCGTTATCAAAATAATGACGCCAAAAGATCACGATCACACCATGGCTATAGCGCAAGATTTAATTCATTTTGTGGAAATAACATGTGCTGACGGGTTGAGGATGACAGGGCTTTCAGTAGAGAAAATATTACCATTCATTTCCAAGGCTTCGGAATTAAAAATAATGTCTTCTGCTAGAATTTTGGACCAAGACGCCGGTCTTTATGGGAATATGCAAATAGCGAATTCTTACAATCTTAAATTCCTTAATCATTATAAGGAAACAGTTGAAGAATTAATAAATATTATTAGTAAAAAAGACATCACGTCTTTTAAGAAATATTTTGCAAAAACTAATAAATATTTAGGCAATTATGCGCATGAGGCATACAAGGACAGCTCGTTTTTAATAGATAAATTAATTGAAAATCGCAATCGTGAACAATCCAAGAAGAATCACGTAAAACAGCTTTCTCCAAGCAAAAACAGTATCGCCTTGCTTGGACCAGAACACACTTTTTCAGATCTTGCGTCGACAAAGTATTTGGGAACGTGTCATTCCCGCTCTGATCGAGAATCCCAAAAATATTACACCAAAACAATTGAAGAAGTTTTTGAATTAGTGGAACAGGGAAAAGTTGCTAAAGGAATTGTACCAATCGAAAATAAATTAGATGGAACAATTAGAGAAACTTTAGATAATCTTTTTGCAAAAAAAGTTCACATTACTTCTTCTCTAAATCTGGGCATTCATCACTGTTTAGCGGTTCTTCCATTCGCGAAATCAATTGATATTAAAAAAATAATTTCTCACGAACAGGCTTTAAATCAGAGCAAAAAATATTTGAAGAAATATTTTACTTTGGCCTCAAAAGAAGCCTATTCCTCTACTACGGCTGCAATTGAAAAATTATTTTTTTCAAACGATAAAACGCTTGCAGTAGTAGCGTCAAAACAAGCTGCTCAAAATTATAATTTAAAAATTATTGCAGAGAATGTCGAAGATGACAGCTCTAATAGTACAAAATTCGTCGTAGTCGAAAAAGGCGATTATACAAACGAAAAACCTGTTCAAGAAAATAGTACAAAAAGCTCAAAAAGTTTAAAAACTTCAATTGCTTTCCATTTCGACAAAGATTCTCCAGGAAGTCTTTTTACGGTTTTGGAGGATTTCGCAAAAGCTCATATCAATCTCACCAAAATAGAATCACGTCCCACTAAAAAAGAATTTGGTGATTATATTTTCTATCTGGATTTTGACGGTTCTTCAAAAGATCAAAAAGTAAAAACAGTTTTAACAAACCTTCGCAAAAAAGTCGCAAAGTTTAAAATATTGGGCAGTTATTAAAGTGCAAATTAAGACACGAATTCCGAATAACATTTTTGACAATACACTTTCATCGGAGAGCTTTCTGGGAAAGTGGTTTCTATTTTTGCAGCACATTTTTCACATGTTCTTGACCATAGTTTTTTAGGATTTCTAAGGGCAAAACGATCAGCAAATCTGCAATCCAAACACTTATGAGTAACGGGAATATTCATTTTTTTATAATAAGCCAGTTCCAAGGGAAGAACTTTATAGTTTTTGCCACAATCGACGCACGATAAAGTCTCTTTAAAAATTTTATCATCAATTTCTTTCACGTCATCAGGGATTTCATAAGTCTGTTTCATATACTCCTTTGGATCAGGATCTTTCCATTTATAATCTTTTGCCAAAGCCTCTTCTTTTGTTAGAGGATAGCGATAATTAGCTGCTGTTTCGTTATAATGAAAAGGAGATAACTCCACTGGGAAAAACTTTCCCCATTCACCAGTTTTTTTCATGTGATCAATAATTTTTGCTTTCAAAATGTCATATTCATCTTTGGTATATTGTTTATTCAAAATACAATATTTTTTGTTTCGAAGTCCGACACAGCCAAAAATATCCATGCAGTAAAAACTAATATCGCTGTAAAAAGCATCACTACTGTCAGAAACAAAAGTATTGAAAGCACAATTATTTACAGCCTCAACTCCCAAGCCTTCATACGCGAATTCACCGTGCCCTAAGCCATAAACATCATAACAATCATGGCTGTTGAAAATCCAAGTACAATAA
The DNA here is from genome assembly GCA_041678805.1 of Candidatus Altimarinota bacterium. Classification (GTDB taxonomy): domain Bacteria; phylum Patescibacteriota; class Gracilibacteria; order UBA1369; family LOWO2-01-FULL-3; genus CAINDQ01. Next base: position 14,083 of record JBAYNL010000004.1, read on the forward strand.
GCACAATCCTGTAATTCGAATGAATCGAAACATTCATGCGCACTTTTACAATTGATCAAATAATCTCCGGTACAATTATCAACATTCAAATTCCAACTGGACCTGTGCGGTTGTCCTTTAGATAATTCCACGAAATAAGCGTGGCAATTCAAAAATTTACTATATTTATTCAATTCCAAAACTTTGATCTTTTCAGCATAAGTCTCTGGAGAATATTTCTCATTCATGATGTAATATTGCTTATTTCTAAGTCCGTAACAGCCTACGCAATTTTGACATCCGATACAGTCGTAACAATAAATTAAATTGCTGGAATTCTGACAACTCTGACACTCAATACAGGCATACAATTTATTGCTATCCAAGCATTCATAACAAAGTTCGCAGTCATGCAAAAAACTGCTGTCATAACAATCTCTCAAGCTATTTGAATGTGATACGTACATACAATCCTCACATTTTTCCACAACCACGCACATATAAGAATTTTTGTTGTCATAAGCCTGTTGGCAGAAGTCACTATTGAAAGGATTTACATTAAAAAGTCCGATTCTTGGAACCTTCGAAACGAGTTCCGCAAACTGTTCAAAAAATGAACGATTAAAATCAAAATCTCTCCCAAAGTCTAATCCTTCCCATTTATCACTCCACCATTCTTCGCGACTATATACGGGAAATTTACAATTATTGTCATAAATCGAGATCATCGAATTCCCGGAAAGAGAACTTTGCCTTTTATAAAAAGTTCTTTCGTTACGAAAGCATAATTTGTGCTGTAAACGACAATCCGGACACATCTTCGGATCAGGAGAATCAAAATGTTTATAAAAAACTCGATCTTCATCTCTTATCTCAAAATTTTGCTGACAGTTTTTACAAATAGCCATAACTATTTTCTTAATTCTTTCATCATCTCAACTCTTTTATTAATCAACTCAGTCGTTCCGATATCTTTGCGGTAAAACACAGGCCCTTTTACTGCCCCTACGGCGCTTTCTGCCAGTTTTTCAGCCTCCGGTAGCGTATTTGCAATTCCCACGAATGCAATCGCTCTAGAACCACTTAAATAAAGGCCATCGTCTTTTTGATCTACAGACGCATAATATGCCCTAACTCCTTCCGGAATATTACCAACTTCAATTTTTTCTCCAGCAACAGGTTTATCCGGATATCCATTTGGAACAAGATACTTACACACCGTAGCTTTGGCTTCAAATCCAACTTTTATCTGATCAAGATTTTTGTTCACCATTGCTTCGCAAATGTCTACGAAATCAGTTTTCATGATTGGCAAAACATTCATCACCTCCGGATCTCCAAAACGGGCATTATATTCAATTAGCTTTGCTCCATTTTTCCCCGCGATAAAACCTCCGTACATAATTCCTTTAAAATAAACTCCGGTTTCATCAAACAAAGCTTTCGCCACTTTCTTAGTAATTGAGGCTGCTTCATCGAGATCGGATTGTCTCAAGAAGGGGAGTAATCCATCTTCACAAGAATATGATCCCATGCCTCCTGTATTTGGCCCTTTATCCCCTTCATATGCTCTTTTATGATCTTGCACTGGAACCATTTCGCAGGTGTGTTCTCCATCGCAGAAACTCATCAAAGAAAATTCTTGACCAATCAATTTTTCTTCTATGACCACTCGTCCACCCTCAGCCAAACATTCCCTAGCATAAGCCAATCCTTCTGCCTGCCCATTTAGATGATCTCCAGAAACTTTCACTCCTTTTCCACCTTTTAATCCATCCGCTTTTACTACAAAATCTTCTCCTAATTCAGCAAAAAATTCGCTTAAACCAATGTCAGCTGTAAAAACTTTAAATTTTGGATTACCGGGGATTTGGTATTTTTCTAATAAATCTCTGGTAAATGATTTTGATGATTCCAGTCTTCCCACAGTTTGTAATGGAGAAGCGCTTGGGATTTCCAATTGCAATAAAAGATCTGCAATTCCTGCAGCGATAGGAGCCTCCGGGCCAAGGATTGCAAAGTCTGGAGCCATGCGCAAAGCAAAATCTCTAATGGCGTCTTTATCAGTTACATCAGCCAATAAATACTCTTTTGCTAAATTTACCAGCCCAGGATTTTTAGTTTTACCAACCACAAATAACTCAACTTCATGACGGCTCTTTTTTAAAGTTTCTGCAATAACATGCTCACGAGCCCCATTGCCAATGAGTAATATTTTTTTCATGCCCAAGAAATTAATTTATACTAAATTTAATTGTTCCTTGTTTGGTTCATCGAGCTTTTCCATTGAAGAAAATTCATCTTCAATTTTTCCACAAGCTTTGTCGTTTGTTCTATCTTCAGCGGTTTTTTTCAATACTGCTTCATCGATGTCACCAGTTTTATATTTGCCATCAAAGCATGCCATACACATATCTTTAACTTTTGGATTGCCGCTTTTGCAAGCCTTGAAAGTCGATTCGACGTCAGAATAAATTAAACCATCTGCTCCAATAAATTTTCGAATTTCTTCTATCGAATGGTTTGCCCCAATCAGTTCTGCTCTTGTCGGAATATCAAGACCATAAAGACAAGGACTGATTACAGGAGGAGAGAAAATTCCTATATAAACTTTTTTTGCTCCAGCATTTCTTACCATCTGGATAATTTGTTTTGAAGTATTCCCCCTAACGATACTGTCATCAATCAGCATGATTTTCTTTCCCTCAATTTCCATTCTCATTGGATTGAGTTTGTATCTGATCGATTTTTTACGAATTTTCTGCCCAGGCATAATAAATGTTCTTCCAATATATCTATTTTTCACCAATCCTTCGCGATATTTTAGGCCCAGTTTATCCGCTATTGAAAGAGCTGCAGTTCTGGCAGAATCAGGAACAGGCATTATTACATCGATATCCAATTTTGCTTCTTTAATTTTTTCTGCCAACTTATCACCCATTCTGATTTGAGCTTTATAAACAGAAATTCCATTCAAGACAGAGTCAGGTCTCGCAAAGTAAATATATTCGAAAATACAAGGAGTATGAGTTTTGTTCATGATTTGTTTTCGATGAACAGTTCTTGTTTTTTCATCAATAAAAATCGCTTCTCCTGCTCCGACATCACTCACAAATTCAAACCCCAAAATATTCAAAACAATTGATTCTGAAGCGAAAATATAATCAGTTGTTAATCCATTTTCACGTTTTCCAAAAAGTAATGGCCTAATTCCATGAGGATCACGGAAAGCCACCATTCCTTGTCTCGCAATATAGGAAACTACGCTATAGGCTCCCTTAGACCTCTTATATACACTTTCAATTGCTTCCCATAAATGTTCCGGAGTCACTTCATCACCACCTTTAGTAAGTTGCTTAGTCAAAGACTTTGAGAATAAATGTAGCAAAATTTCAGCATCACAATTGGAATTAACCAGTCTATGGTCCTTTTTAAATAACTCTTCTTTCAATTCATAAGAATTAAAAACATTTCCATTATGAGCGAGCATTACCCCAAATGGTGCATGAGCCAAAAACGGCTGAGCATCGTCAACATCTCCTCCTCCAATAGTGGAATATCTGGTATGTCCAATGGAGACATATCCGGTTAATTTTTCCATGTGTCTAGTATGGAAGACGTCTCTTACTAGTCCCAAACTTTTACGAGTATGAAAAGTCGCACCATCATAAGTAATCATTCCAGTAGCATCTTGCCCACGATGTTGCAGACCGATTAACGCATCATACATTTCCTGAGCGACATAATCATTTCCATAAATGCCAACGACTCCACACATATATTTTTAGGGGTTAATTTATTGATAATTATTAAGTCTTTTTGCAGCCTTAACTGTATTTTCCATTAAACAAGCTACTGTCATTGGACCGGCACCACCAGGAGATGGCGTAATATATCCGGCTTTTTTAGAAACCTCGTTAAAATCCACATCTCCACACAGTGTTCCATCTGGCAGCTTAACAAATCCGATATCCACAACAACCGCTCCATCTTTTACCATATCCGCAGTGATCAAATTTGCTTTACCTACAGCTGTACACAAAATATCAGCTCTTTTTGTATGTTCGGCTAAATTTTTTGTATAAATATGGCAAGTAGTTACAGTCGCATTGCGGTTCAATAACATTATTGAAAGTGGTTTGCCCACAAGGTTGCTATGGCCAACAATAACCACCTCAGCTCCTTCAATTTTCACGTCATAATATTCAAGCATTCTGATCACTCCAAGCGGAGTACAAGGGACAAGGTCTTCGAAATCTTTACTCAAAAACATTTTTCCAAGATTATAAGCGGTAAATCCATCGACATCCTTTTTCGGATCAATGGCCCTTATAATATTGGGAGTATAAATATGTTTTGGAAGAGGTAATTGAACCAAAATCCCATGAATTAAGGGATCGGCATTCAATTCTTCAATTTTATTAATCAATTCGTCTGTAGTAACTGTTGTTTCATAATCAAATTGTTGCCAAGCAATCCCTGTTTTAGAGCAGGCTTTTTGCTTTTTGCTAATATATGAAAGAGAAGCGGGATCTTTCCCCACCAAAATAACAGCCAGCTTCGGCAAAATATTATCAAGCTTCATTCTGTCGACTTCATGCGTCAATTTGACAAGAATCTCCTCTGAAACTTTTTTGCCGTCTAGAAGAGCCATAGTAGTATGAGTAGAAAATAAAAGCTTCCCACCCCTCGGAAAGCAATTTAACTATATATGCCCTTTAAAAACTCGTCAACAATATTGAAAATCATGTTCGACGTATCTTCCACTCTATTTTGGAGAGACACTCTCTTCCATTTATTTTTTTCAGCCAAATAACCGTGAACTGCTTTGCACTTTTCAACCAAATCATCATTTTGTTCATGAACATGAGTCTTTTCTTTTGCTCTCAAATTTCTTTCTCCTTCAATCAAGATAGACAAATCCTCTTTTATTAAATGTTTATTGGCACTCATTAACCACTCTTCAGAAAGGCCCTTAGCCATTCCCCATGCAATTCCTGTCCCCGAATAATCTTCTGCTATTACAATATATCCATCTTCAAGAAGCTGTTCTAGTTTTGGCTCAAATTGATATCTATTTAAGATAAACCACAGCTGAAGTTCATCTTCTGAAATATGCTGTCCGGATGGGTCGCGCAAAGTTTTATTCAAAAAAGGGCCAGTTGGTTCGATATCATAAATAGGATATTTCAAATAATGAGCCTTGAATCCTTTTTCTTCCAATCGTTTGCACAAAAGTTTCGCATGGGTTGTTTTCCCAATATTGTTGATCCCATAAAGTGTAATAAACGTGCCTTTCATTGGAACATTAAAGTCTTAATAGATAAATCTCTATGCCTTATATCCTCCCGTACTTCCAAACCCGCCACGCGAATTTTTGCTAATTTCCTCAACTTCTTCCCACTCAAATTTATCAATTTTCACAAAAACTCCTTGGGCGATTTTCTCGCCTTTTTGAACGGTTACTTCCGCTTCCGTAAAATTATAAACAAGTACTCTGATTTCATCTTCCGGCCCACAATAATCATGATCAATAATCCCAAATCCATGAGGGGGGAGTAGTCCTTTTTTCCTCGGAGTACTGCTACGTGAAGCGACTACCAGCATGTATCCATGAGGAACCTCTACGATTAGATTTGAAGGAACCATCGCGATTTCTTTTGGAGCAATTTTTGCATCTTCTCTCGCCAAAATATCAAAACCAACCGATCCATCGGTTTCATAAATAGGAAGAGGCAAAGTTTTATCAATACGTTTAATTTTTACTTTCATATGCGTATAAGATAAAGTATATCCCACTGACTAACAACTAAAAATTCCTATGAAAATAAAAATTATAAACCTCATTATATTAAATTGGTTATTTGAAGCTTTTGCTACCCAAAAGCCTGCTCAAAAAACGGTTAAAAAAGCTGATAAGAAGATTGATTTTGCCGTTGGCGGACAAGCTGTTTTGGAAGGGGTAATGATGCGTTCTCCTAATAGCATCACGATCGCTATGCGCAAAAAAGACAAGAGTATTAAAGTTTACAAGAAAAAATATCACACTCTCACTCAAAGATATCATTTATTAAATCTTCCCATTTTAAGAGGAATGATTAACCTCGTGGAAATGATGGTGATTGGTTCAAAGGCTATCAACATTTCAGCAAACGAAATGGTGGAAGACGAAATGACCCCAAAAGAAAAAACTAAAATGAAAAAACAAAGTAAAACATGGCAGACTAAATTGCTTGAATACTCAATGTTCGTTTTTTCTCTTATTTTAGCCATTGCTTTGAGCATCTTCTTATTTAAATTTTTGCCACTTTGGATAACAACATTACTAGAAAAGGAATTTTCATATCTTACGGAACACTATTTTGTTTTTAATTTAATCGATGGAGTTCTCAAGATGTTTATGTTCTTGGCGTACATTTATATCCTTTCTCTTATCCCAAGTTTTAGAAGAATTTTTGAATATCATGGCGCGGAACATAAATCGATTTTTACTTATGAAAATCACCTTGAGC
>JBAYNL010000005.1:0-20266 GCA_041678805.1 Candidatus Altimarinota bacterium
CAAAACTGCAACCGCTGCCTGTCACCCGCTTAGTTTTCTAGCTTAAGATTTCAATCAATCTGTCATGCTCTATGGCCTTTTTAAGCTCCATAGCGATTCTTTCGCCATAACTCATTGCTTCGCCATAGAGATAGGTCGTACAAGGCGTAAATCTGGTGCCAGGAGAGCCTGGGATCCTCATACTAACATCGAAGGCCACAAACTCTTCCTTGCCTTCATAAGCGGCAATAGCGCCTTGTAAGGCGAATGGGCCGATAATGCCAGGAGCAACTTCTGCCTTTAGAGTTTTGACGAATTTTTCACCAGCTTGAAAAGCTTTTTCTAAAATGGACTCCTTGGTAGTGCAAGCAATGTGGCCGGTTTCGATCATGGAAGGTTTGTATCCAGCGTTGAGAAGTGACATTTGAGTCTGCGCATCGAGTCTGAGGAAGCCATCTAGGGATGTCTGTCTCCGTGTATCTGTTCCCATAATTTCTAATTCGTCTTCAAGTGGTGAATAGAAATAATTGAAATTGATTTGAGCTCCGAGAATAAATTCTTCGATCACCGCTTTATCCAAATCAGGCTGTGTGATTTTTCCTTCCTTAAGCATTTCTTTGCTTGTTTTTTCAAAATTGAGAGCTGAAGTCACAACGAAGAAAGCTCTTTCATAACCTCTATTTGCCTCGTTTACTTTTACAATTATTGGTCCACCTTTTTCAGTTTCAAAATGTTGTTTAAAGGCTTTAGCTAAATCTTCTTCGCTCATTTTAGAGTCGCCAGGACGAATAATTTTCGGCATTCTGATGCCAGCTTTTTCTAATAGGTAATACTGATTTTTTGGATAATCTCTTTCTTCTAACTTCACCAATTCCCTACTTCCAAAGATTGGAACTTTGAAAGAATTTTCGATTTCGGCAAAGTCACAATATACCCAGAAATATCTGTTATGAATGAAAATCGTGTTTAGTTTTCGAAGTTGTTCTTGAACTTCTGGCTTCACTATATCTTTGAAATGATCAACTAAAATAACCTCATCTACACAACCAATTTCACCTTTTGGGGAATGGATATCTTTGCGAGTTTTGTAATATTTAGAGTAAGTGGCGTCGCGGCCTTTCATACAAACCGCTACAGTTTTGAAACCATATTTCTTGGCTCCACTACATACGTCTAAAGCGCTATGTCCTCCCAAAACTCCGATTGTAATATTCTGAGGATCGTAATTTTTTAGAATTTCCAAAATATCAGATTGATTGATCATGTGAGTTAAAATTAAAAATCAAATTTATTGCCCCCATTCTAAGCGATTCCAAGATCTCCCGCAACTTTCGTCAAAGCTTCGATAACATTTTTAATATGTTCGTCTAATTCTATTCCTAATTCCGTAGCCCCATTATAGATATCTTCACGGCTTACTTTTGCCGCAAATCCTTTGTCTTTTAATTTCTTTTTTACGGATTTAACTTCCATTCCTTTGATTTTTTCAGGTCTTACATAAGCTGCCGCCATGACAAATCCGGATAATTCATCAACTGCAAATAACGTTTTCTCCATGCGAGAATCGCGCGTTACTCCAGTGTAATCGGCGTGACTTTGAATTGCACGAATAATATCTTCTTCTACGCCTTTTTCTTTTAAAATTCCCTCTCCTTTTTGAGGATGATTATCAGGAAACATTTCATAATCAAAATCATGTAACAGCCCTACGGATTCCCATTTTTCCGTATCTTCTCCAAATTTTTCGGCATAATATTTCATTGAAGCCGCAACCGCATATGAGTGCTTAAGCAAACTTTCGGTTTTGGTAAACTCCTTCAGTATTTCTAAAGCTTTATCCTTGGTCATATTTGTAAAATTAAATTACCCTAGAATTTTCTTGATCTGATTTTTCTGAATAGCCATTTTGATGTCGCGAGCAATTCTGCGGCCAGTGCTCATTGGTTCATCGTATCTGAGTGCGGTATATGGCGATCCGCTAACATATGGATTTGTGCCGGCAACGATTCTGGCAGAGATTTCAAAAACATAATAATTAAGTTCTGGATCAATAACTCCTTCTAGACAGAAAGGTCCAAAAAGTCCATCTTTTACACAATCTTTCGAAGCCTCAACCACTCTATCTCCCATTTCAAATATGTTGGTAAGCAGTGACTCTCTAACAACCAAAGGAGAGTTCCCAACGATAGTGTAAGTAGTGTGAATATTGGCTTCTACCTGATCCTTTGCGGCAATACGGCCAATAGAATCCGCGTTCGATTCGTATCTTTTATCAAATCCCATGATCTCCAATTCCCCGGTTAATTTGCTATAAAAATAGTGCGCATAAACCGGAACCCCGACGATATATTCTTGAATTACATAACCGTTATTGTCTGGAAATTCTTTGATTCTTTCTTTGAATTCTTTTTCGTTGTTTGCAAGAAAATAACCTTGGCCACCTTTTGCTCCGTGAAATTTAATAATCACGGTGCGATCAATATCGATTGGTTTTTCAATAATTTTTGGCACCTTTATTTTGGCTTTTAAAAGCCATTGCCTTTGTTTCACCCTGTCCGCTTCCCATTCCAAAATCTCTCTGGCCCCATAATGCATTGCCTTAATGTCTTTGGCTTTTTCAGCTCCTACATGTGCTACAAATGAGCCGTGCGGAATCAAAATTGCATTCTTTTTTACTAACTGAGGTTCAATTTTAAAATAATCCTTGAATGAATCGATACTGATAATTTCATCAGCGACTTTGTATGATTTGTATGGCCTTTCTGAGCCTTTTTCACAAATACAAATAGTTTTAAATCCTTCATCCTTTGCGCCCTTTAGGATTTGTAAAGCTGTGTGGCTACCTAGCGTTGCGATGCAGTAGTCTTTTATTTTCCCCATATATTAAAATGAATTAGATCTTTTGGTTATTGTACAAAGACTAAAACGTTTTGTCTACAACTTTTTAAGTTAGAAGGGTAAGTTCCCCTATAATGACTAGATATACTGCAAAAACATTCAAAGAATATTTTTTCAGAAAGCGCATTAGGAAGGAAATGCTTAATAATCCAAAAATGAATGAGGTGACAAATCCAATTCCCAAAGAAGAATAAGCGACTGTGTTCGCAATCGATTCTCCATCTTTTATAAATGTCAAAACACCGGCACCGAGAATGGCAGGAATGCCTAATAGAAAGGAGAATCTAGCCGCAGAACTTCTTTCCACTCCTTGGAAAAGTCCGGCTACAATTGTTGATCCGGAACGCGAAACTCCTGGGAGCAAGGCTACAGCCTGAGCGCATCCGATAACGATCGCTTTTCTTAAATTCAATCCCTGAACTTCTTCATCGCTCCTGTCGCATCTGAAAAAATCTCTAATTTTATTTACAGCATTAGAGATGATCGCCTTGAACCCAGACTGATAATGTTTTTTATAAAATACTTCTCCAAAATAAAAAGTTATTCCAACCAAGATCATGAATGTTCCTACTGCTTTTGCATTCCTAAAATTTTCATCCATCCAATCTTCAAAAAGAAGACCTGCTATAACTGCCGGAATTGTGCCTATTACTATATATAATATTAATTTTGCATAAGGATCTTTCATCTTTGTTTTCCCTGAGAATAAACCCAAAAAAGCTTCGATCATTTTCCAAACATCGTGCCAAAAGTAGATTAAAATCGCCAGCAAAGTTCCCATGTGTACTGTCACGTCGAAACCTTTTAAAACGGAGGTATTTAATTGAAAATATTGTTCTCCCAAAATCAAATGTCCACTTGAGGAAATCGGCAAAAACTCAGTAATCCCTTGTAAAGCACCAAGGATAAATGATTGCATTAAGTCCATAGGAATTGGTTTAGAGGTCTATAATTTCTAGTGCCTGAAGTATCTTCTTCCAGATAAAACCATACTGATTCCAAGTTCATCGGCTCTTTTGATGATTTCTTCATCTCTGATTGAGCCGCCTGGCTGAATAATCGCTTTTACTCCGTGCTTTATGGCTAATTCCATCGCATCTGCAAATGGGAAAAATGCATCTGAAGACATTACTGATCCTTGTACTTTATCTCCACCTTTTTGACAGGCGATAGAAACGCTATCGACTCTAGACATTTGTCCGGCTCCTACTGCTGTAACAATTGTTCCTTTTGACATTACTACGGCATTGGACATGACATGTTTTACAACTTTGGTGGCAAATAACATGGATGCAATTTCTTCGTCGGTTGGCTTTTTCTGAGTAACAATTTTGAGGTCTTCAGGAGTGAGTTCATACATATCTTTGGTTTGAATAAGCAGGCCTCCAGCCACTTTTTTGATATCAGTTTTTAATATATCTAATTTCAATGGACCGGTTTCTACGATTCTCAAATTTTCTCTGGTCATTAATCTTTCCAAAGCTTCCTTTTGATATGAAGGGGCAATAATCATTTCCACAAACATCTTTGAGGTCTTCATATAATCAACGATCTCTGGAGTAATTTCTCTATTAGCGGCAATGATGCAACCAAATGCTGAAAGAGGATCGACTTGGTGTGATAACTTGAAGGCGTCTTCAATTGTTTTGGCGCTAGCGACTCCACATGGATTATTGTGCTTAACCATTACAACCGTTGGCTCCTTAAATTCCTTTACAAGTTCTAAAGCGCTATCTCCATCGACAATGTTATTGAAAGACATTTGTTTTCCGTGGAGTACTTTTGAATTGGTAATATTGGCGTCTTCATTTTCAGGATTGCGGAAAAATGCCGCTTTCTGATGAGGATTTTCACCGTATCTTAAACTATAAGCTTTTTCATAATGAAGATCTAATAACTCAGGCTCATCAAGTTGAAGTCTTAAATAATGTTCAATCCTATCATCATATCTGTGAGTTAATGTAAAAGCTTTTCTAGCCAATTTTTTGCGGAATTCTAAAGTAGTCTCGCCATTTTTTACAATTTCTTCAGCCACTTCATTGTAATCTTTTGGATCTGTAACAATTGTCACAAATTTGAAATTTTTGGCTGAACTTCTCACCATAGAAGGTCCTCCAATATCAATATTTTCAATTGCTTCTTCCTCTGTAACGTTTTCTTTTTCAACAACTTTTTCAAATGGATACAAATTGACAACTACCAAATCGATCATCTTGATGCCATTTTTTTCGGCCTGATCCATGTGTTCTTTTTTATCACGTAGGGCAAGGATCCCTCCATGAATTTTTGGATGAAGTGTTTTAACTCTTCCATCCATCATTTCTGGAAATCCTGTGTAATCGGCAACTTCCGTAACTTGAACTCCACCTTCTTTTAAAGCTTTCGCTGTGCCCCCGGTTGATAAGATCTCAATACCTTTTGTAGAGATTTTCTTGGCAAATTCAACAACGCCAGTCTTATCAGAAACGCTTATTAATGCGCATTTAATTGGCATGGTAATTTTGGTTAAACCCATCTAAACCAGAGCAATTTTAATGATATGAGGGGCAATGTCAATAGAAGGCTATTTCACAGGATCATAGCCCCCTTTACTCCATGGATTGCAGCGCATAACTCGCAAGAAAGATTTTATGCCCCCATAAATTAGGCCGTACTTTTTGATGGCTTCGTGGGAGTACTGCGAACAAGTAGGCGTATAGCGGCAATATCCATAAGGATAATTGTGCTTTTGTGGACCATGATCGCGAGAAAAAGTCTTTTGGTAAATTCTGATGAAATAGCAGGCGATATTTCGCGGAACATGAACGAGAACCTTAATGAGCATCAATAAGTTTTTCATGCTGAAATCATAGCATACTGCTGTTCTATTCAAACTTTAGAGTAGCGAGCATATCTTCCAACAAGACAACAACCTCTTTGCTTGGGGTATCGAAGAAAATGCTGAACGAAACTATTAAATCCAAGTTCTTTATATAGTAACTAGTTGTTTCGATCATCCCATATGACACAATTTTGGTAAAAGTCTTGTCTCCAATTTTTACTTCTTCATATTCTTTGATTGCATCTTTTTCAGCTAGTTCTTTTAAACTCGTTCCTGTGAGTGTCAAATCTTGGATAATTTGTTGTTCCAATGTTTTATCTGTAGTTACAGAGATTATGCCTACCATAGGAAGTTGGCATGTAGTGCAATTTTCTGGAGGATTTATGTGTGATTCATATGTTTCTTCTGTCCAAAGACCTTTGTCATCGGCAACGTATTTTGCTGGATAGGTAGCGGAAAAACCTTTTCCTTCGAATGTTTTTTCATTTGCAACTGTTTCTACGGTTGTTGGCTCTGTTTTAGGGTCAACTACAGTGGTTTCTTTTGTTGTATTAGGTTCTACTGGTTTAATAGCTGTCATCCAATAAAATGCGCCTCCTAACACCACTACGGTTAAAAGTATTGATATTAAAGCAGTCGTCATCGTTGATCCTTTTTGATTCATTTTTTTGAGGTTATGAATTTGTATGATTATAGTTGTAATTTTGGGGGATAGTCAAAGGGGAAATGATCTGATTAATGTTTTTTCGTAAATAATTTTTGGGATTCTGTTTTCCTCTCCCCTTTCGCCTTGGCTTATAGTACAATGCGCTCCGTATTTATGAGAATCTTATGAAAGTTATATTACTTGCTGCAGGGCGAAGTAAAAGGATGCAGCCAATCAGAGATAAAAATTTCTTGGATTTCCTTGGAAAACCGCTGATTCAGTGGCAACTTGAGATGCTGTGGAAAACGGGATTTAAGGAGATTGCCGTGGTTGGTGGAAAACATAATTTGGAGGCTATTTCTGTGTTATTGAAAAGTATTGGGAAAAAGGTTTCTCTTGTTGAACAAAAAAATCTGGATATGGGAATGTGTGGAGCGGTTTTGGCAGCAAAAAAGTTTATTGGGAAAGATGCAGTGATGGTTTTTAGTAGCAATGACGTAGTAGAAGAAAAAGCTTTTAAAGTAATGCTTGCAGCTTATAAATCGGGGAAAGCTTCGAGCTATTTGATCGGCAAAAAGGTTGATAAATATTTTCCGGGAGGATATTTGAAAAGCGATAAAAAAGGATTTATTTCTGAAATCGTGGAGAAACCGGAACCGGGGAAAGAACCTAGTAATCTGATAAATCTAGTGGTTCATGTTCACGGTGATTCCTCAAAATTGATCAAGCATTTGGAAAAAGTAAAAAGTGCGAAGGATGATTTATATGAAGTGGGATTAACAAATATGATTAAGGACGGCGTAAAAATGATGGCTGTTCCTTACGAAGGATTTTGGCAACCATTAAAATTCCCATGGCATGTTCATCATGTGTTTAAATATTTATTTTCGATTTCAAAAAAGACACGAGCAAAGTCAGCGAAAATTGCAAAAAATGCAATTATTAATGGTGATGTAATTATCGGTGAAAAAGCAGTGATTTTTGATGGAGCAATTATCAATGGGCCAGCATATATAGGCGAAAATACGATTGTAGCTACAAATGCTTTGGTAAGAGAAAGTCATGTCGGAAAAAATTGTATAATCGGTTTTAGTACTGAAGTTGCGAGAAGTCATTTAGGTCATGACGTGTGGACTCATACAAATTACATTGGAGATAGTGTGATTGGAAATAATGTGAGTTTTGGATCGGGAACCGTAACTGGAAATCTGAGATTGGATGAGAAGAATATTTGTGTAGACTGTGAAGGCAAAAAAATTGATACTCAGACCAATAAATTTGGTTTGATTTGTGGAGATAATGTGAGAGTCGGCATTAATACAAGCCTTATGCCGGGAATAAAGATTGGTAATAATAGTTTTGTGGGTGCCGGGATTGTTGTTCCAGAAAACATCCCAGATGGCAGTTTTGTACGCGCAAAGTGGGAGTTAAAAATTTCGAAAAATGAAGCTTCTTTGGGAAGCTCAGGGCGGGAAGAAATGAGAAAGAAACTTGAGAAATAAAACAAAATTCGAGACTCATATCAAAGAGATGCGATGAGAAGCTTAAGCCTTTGCGAATTTCCTTCTAATTTTAGCTCGGCTAGCAATTTGAGCAAATTTTTCGAGGACCATTCTTAAAACGATCGAATCAGCCTTTTGAATATCTGCCCCAAAAAGATGATTAGAGGAATCTTTATATTTTGAATAAAGTGCTCTTATTTTATTCTCTGATTCTTGCAAAATAGTTCTTGTATTTTCTACCGTGCTTACTTTTGAAATTCTTTGCCTAGTTTCTTCGATGATTCCCATAATATCAGCAAACAAAGGAGCATCTCGCAGTTCTAGACTTCTTAAAAACCTTTGTTCCTCTGGATTTGTGCTTGGACGAAGCATGCTGAAATAGTTAAGGCGGTATTTTAGCCGTTTTTGCAATTTTAACAAGGCTATTTACGGCTCCGCCCATTAATCTTTCTCTTCAATTCTTCAAAGAAAAGATTTCTCTAGTCATTTTACTTTTTTGCCAATTGGCGAATCACTTCTGGATACCATTGTTTTTCCAAGGCCTGTACTCTTTCCTTGGGTGTATCGGGAGTGTCATCTGGAAGAACCGGGCAAGTTTTTTGAATGACTTTTTTGAGCTTTTTTTATTTCTAAAAGAAATTGATTAAGCTGATTTTCAAATGTAAAAAAGATTTTTACTGACTTTCCTCCAGTCAAAATGAGCTTAATGTTGATTGGAAAAATATAAGGTTCCATTCCTTTCAATTTAATTTCCATTTTTCTGATTGTAGAAAATGGAATTTCTCTTTTTCTCAGATGAAAGAAATCGGAGATAATTAGGTGAGATGATGTTATTGTATAACTTTTTTCGAGTAAAAAAGTCCCCAAAATGCCGGGGAAAAAAACTAAAAATACTGTAATAATAGAAATAGTTATTCCTTCCGTAGGTCCAAAAGCTGTATTATAAACAGTCAATCCAAGTAAAATAATGGCTAAAGTTATGGAAAAAACTGATAACGCAATTGAAGTATAAAAAAACTTTTTAATCATTTCCTCTTGTTGCTAATCGTCTTATCACCTCTGGATACCACTGTTTTTCCAAGGCCTGTACTCTTTCCTTGAGTGTATCGGGAGTGTCATCTGGAAGAACCGGGCAAGTTTTTTGAATGATGATTTCGCCTGTATCTACGCCTTCTTCGACGTAATGAATAGTCATTCCGGTTTCTTTTTCTTTGGCTGCTAAAACTGATTCGTGAACATTTGCTCCGAAAAAGCTTTTACCGCAAAATTTGGGAATTAAGGCCGGATGAACGTTGATAATTCTTTTGGGGAAAGCTTTTACAAAAGGCACACTGAGAATTTTCATATAGCCAACTAAGACGATGAGATCGACTTTTTCTTCCTCAAGTATTTTTAACATTTCCATATCAAATTCTTCGCGAGTCTTTCCTTCAGGATTGATAAATACAGCCCTAAATCCTTGTTCTTCAGCACGCTCCAAGGCATAGGCATCTATTTTATTGCTGATCACTACAGCTAATTCGATCCCAGGCATTTTCCCAGCCTTCATTTCATCGATGATTGCCTGTAGGTCAGTTCCTCTGGTAGATGCTAAAACTGCAATTCTAAACATATTTTAAAATTAGATTTCTTCAGTGACTTTCAGTCCCAGTTTTCTTTTTACCTCATTTCCTGTTTTTGTAATAGCTAAACTGCCTAGTGCTGTTTCTCTAAATTTTGGGGACATGTGTTTGGCAATATTGTTCATTGCTGAAACAACTTGGTCAAAAGGAACTTTGGTTTTTATTCCGGCCATAGCCATGTCAGAAGCGCCGATTGCTGCCATTGATCCGATGGCATTTCTTTTGATACAAGGAACTTCGACGAGTCCGCCAAGTGGGTCACAAACCAATCCGAGGTAACTTTTTAAGCCGATTGATGCTGCATCGAAGCATTGTTCTGGGGTACCGCTGCGCATTTCGGTGAGGCCGGCTGCAGCCATCGCTACTGCTGCACCAACTTCCGCTTGGCAGCCGGCCTTCGCAGCCGACAAAGATGCTCTTTCAGCAATAATTAAACCAATAGCAGAAGCCGTAAACATTCCCTTTAAAAGTCTTCTTTTCCCTGCATGAAAATGTTCAGCACAACTAAATAAAACCCCAGGGATTACGCCGGCTCCGCCGGCGGTTGGGAACGCTACTATTTTTCCCATAACGGCGTTCTGTTCCGAAACCGCTAATGCATATGCCATTGCTCTTACCATCACTTTATTTCCCATCATGGAATTCAAATGCTTCAAACTGCTATAAAGTCTATGAGCATCCCCTCCGGAGCCCGTCCATTGTGTATGATGAGTTGATTTTATTCCTTTATGAACAGCTTCATACATCACATCTCGGACATTTTTCATTTGAGCTCTTACTACAGAAGTTGATTTGTTTGAGCGCTCAGCTTCATATAATTTGGTGATTTCTGAAATCCCCGTTTTATATTTTTTCGTTAGATGCATTAAATCCTCTGCTGTTCTAAATTCGTATTTCATAGTTATTGTTGTTTTTGGAGTTTAGATAGAGCTCTGACAAAAACTACTCCTTTAATTTTTTCCAATTCCAAAACTTCTGGTAATAAAATTCTTCTACCTTCAAGTCCAATGACGCTAAGCGTTTCATTCTTGAATGAAGTGCTTTCTATTTCAGCAACATTTATTCCAAATGATTTGATACTTTTAACGACTGTGTTGAGTATTTTGTGATCTCTATCATAGCATACGACAAGTGAGAGATGACGACCTGCTCGTCCCTTAATCTTCACATTAAAATTATCTATTTTTAGAATTTCGATCATTCCTCCTCCGATGGAAGAGCCGATTATAGCCATTTTGTATTTGCCATTTTCAAGAACAATTTTCACTGTATTTGGATGCCATTTTGCTCCAAGATTTTTCTTGATAAATTCATATTTGAGTCCTTTTTCTTTGGCAATTTCAAAAGCGTCCTTGAGTTGAGGATCACTAGTTTTGAACTTCATTACACCGGCTAAAAGAGCCCGATCAGTCGCGTGGCCTTTAAAAACTTCACCAAATGAACCATGTAAATAAAAGGTAACTTTGTTCGGAGTCTTGTGATAAAGAGCTCTTGCGAATTGGCCAATTTTGCATGCCCCGGCCGTATGAGAACTGGATGGTCCAATCATAATGGGACCTGCTATATCGAAAATCGAAAGATGTGACATCTGATTTTTTGATAATTTTAAATTGACGGTTTACGTCAATTTGTAATTCCAGTGTATCAAAATAAATCTAAATGTCTACCTAATTTCCCCTAGTGGTTTCAAGGGCTGTTCATCGGCTTCCACTTCTTGTGGAACGGCCACTTGAATCACAGGTGTCACAGAAGTTACTTGCACCTGAGAATTTGAGTCCACCGGAGCAGTAATAGCTTGTTCAATCTTTTTTTCTTCCACAAATTTCGTCTCATTGATTGGAGAATCTTTATCATAGATAACTTGTGAAATAGACCAAGCCAAAGGAATACCATATTTATCGTAAGCTTTCTTGATATTAATCATTAAATTACTCTTTGTTTTCAACCAAGCGCTCTTTGATTCAACCCAGGCTCTTACTTTGATATCAATATTACTGTCTCCAAAACCATTAATTAAAACTGCAGGCTTTGGCTCGGCTAAAATACCTTTTGTTTTTTTAACTGCGCTCATACAAACTTTCACAGCATTTTCGAGATTTCCTCTGTAATCAACAGCAGCATCAATTTCAATTCTTCTAAATGGATTTGAGGTATAGCTTGTAATTGTATTTGTAAATAATTTTGCATTTGGAACGATCACTTTTGTTCCATCAATAGCTCTCAAGATTGTAACTCTGGATTGGATTTCTATAACTTTCCCTAAAGTTCCTCCAACGTTTATAAAGTCCCCTACCATAAACTGTCGACCGGCAATAATCATTACTCCGGCGATAAAATTCATAATTAAATCTTTCAAGGCAAAACCCACTCCAAAACCGACAGCGGCAATAATTGTGGTTAAATCTATTCCTGCAATCTTTAGCCCGACAGTCACGCCAATTGTCATTACTGTCATGTAAGCGATACGTCCACCTAGGGCTTGAACTTCCTTATGTTCTTCTTCCACACCCTTTTCAGCCATCTTGCTCTCAACTACAGACCTAGCAATTCTCGCTAATAAAAATGTTAGGATTATTACTATAAAAGCCGCAATCCAAAGAGGAATTTTAGTGACAATCATTTCAACCAAAGAGGTTAACTGGGAAGTTGTGTCTTCTTGAATATTGTTTACTGCGGTATTTGCTGCGTATGCAATCATGTTTTATTTTTGTTTTGATATCGTATTATTCTAACATTTTTCTGATCTAATTTCAAGAAATTATGTTATGGAATCTTGCTAAAACGCCCCCAATGGCTCAAATTGTCGGTAGTCTTAATTTTTAATCAAAATCTTTATGGAAGTATTCGCTGGATTATTAGTCCCTTTCCTTGTCTTTGTTGGTATTATTTTACTGAGCAGCATCAAGGAAATTAAGCAGTACGAAAGAGGTGTGAAGTTCACTTTTGGTAAATTCACAGGAATGGTTGAACCAGGATGGAAAATCATCATCCCTGTTTTTCAGAAATTGACGAGGGTTGATATCCGTGTGAAGGCCGTAGATGTTCCTGATCAAGAAGCTATTACTGAAGATAATATCTCAGTAACGATGAATGCCGTTATTTATTATAAAATCTCTGATGCCGCAAAAGCTGTAATTGAGGTTGAAAATTTCTATTATGCCGTTATGCAATTAGCTCAAACGACTATGCGTAATGCTGTTGGAGAATTTTCCCTAGATAAATTACTGAAAAGTCGTGCTGAAGTAGCTAAGCAAATCGAAGATGCCGTTGAACAAACTACAGCTCAATGGGGTATTGATATATCTTCTGTAGAACTTAAAGATGTTGTTCTTTCTGCTGAATTGAAGAGAACAATGGCTAAAGTCGCCGAAGCCGAGAGAGAAAGAAAAGCTGTAATTATCCAAGCTGAAGGGGAAGTTATTGCCTCTGAAAATATTGCAAAAGCCGCTAAAACTTTGTCTGAGGCTCCAGGTGCTCTACATCTAAGAACCCTACAATCAATCAATGACTTATCTTCAGATCAATCAAATACAACCGTTTGGATGGTTCCAGTTGAGGCCCTAAGAGCATTGGAAAAAATAGGCCAAGCTTTAGATAGAAAATAATCTCTACCTCAGATGACTAAGCAATATGGATTATTGGCTTTTCCTGCCAAGCATTCGTTGTCTCCTGAAATTCATAGTGCCGCTTTTAAAGCATTAAGCATAGATGCTCAATATGGACTTTTTGAGATCCCCGAAAATGAATTAGATGATTTTGTAAAACGCCTCAAAAGTGATTTGATTGCTGGATTATCAGTTTCGCTACCTTACAAGGAAGTGATGATAGATCACATGAGTGAAATCGATGATGATGCCAAAAAAATTGGAGCTATCAATACCGTCGTAAATCGGGATGGAATTTTGTGCGGATATAACACTGATTTTATTGGCAGCAATAAAGCGTTAAAAGAAGCCGTTGGCGAGTTGAAAGGTAAAAAAGTGGTGATATTGGGAGCTGGTGGTGCGGCAAGGGCTGTAATTTATGGACTATTAAAAGAAGGGGCTTGTGTTGTTGGAATTTTGAATAGAACTTTGGAGACTGCTGAGAATTTGGCAAAAGAGTTTTCAGAAATGTTTAATGTTCAAATAAAAGCTTATTCTAGCGAGAATCTGGCGAAAGATTTGCCATTCAAAGATGACCTTGGGAATGAGGCTATTTTGATTCAGACAACGTCTATTTGGACAACAAATCCTGATATTTCTGAAGAATATGTCCGAAAATTTTGTCCGCCGGAATATGTGGGTATGTTCGCTACTGTGATGGATATTATTTACAGACCCAGGATTACTCCCCTTTTAAAAATCGCCGAGGATTTAGGCAAAAAGATTATCACTGGAGATAAAATGTTCCTCTATCAAGCTACGGAACAATTTAAATTGTGGACTGAAAAAGAAGCTCCTTTTGAAGTGATGAGGAATGTTTTGGAGGAGAATTTATAAAAAATTCCGGACTGATTCCGGCTGATATTCTTTTCCATGGTTTGTAAAATAGTAAAAAAATTTTACTTTTTTACGGATTTGCGGGAAAGCCCTCAATAGGGGCCAACTAGATTTTCCACGAAAAATGTTTGCTGTTCGCAAGGCATTTTTCTCGAAAATCTTCCTTCGCTTGTTTGCTTTTGGCAAACCCGCTTCGGACCGTTGTCCTCGCTACTTCTTCAATGGGGTCCGCTCAACTTTCCACTTCAATAGGGCTCGCCTGAAAAAGCTTGAAATTTTTTGCTCCTGACCGTCGCAAAATTTCTACACTTTTTCTCCTTCGCTCCCTCGCCTTACGGCTCGTCCGCTTCGGACCGGCTTGCTCGCTACTTAGTTATGTCTCAAGAACTCTGCTCCGGCTTCGTCTTTGGCTCTTGGAGCTTTTGGCTTTTCAGATTCAACTTCTTTGCCGTAATCAGAGCCATAATCGGATTCCAAAGATAAAAAATCTTTATCATAAAGGTCAACAATCCATCCGTAAATCATGGAAAATATTCCATATATCAAAGCGATTGAGCCCCAAACTACAGGCAATGCCGTAAAGAGGACAATTGCTGGAGATGTTCCTCCGTAAAGGCCAAATAAAACCGCCGTGCTAATAACTATTGAAAAAGTAACTCCGTAAAGGCCAATTAAAGCGTATTTATTATTGGAAACTGTTTCCATAATCATCGCGCTAGCTTGTGCAGAAATAATTATGTGTAAGGCAATAATAAAAATTGATAATTCTACTCTTGTTGAGGTGGCAATGAAATATACTGGCACCATCAAAATAAATAAAACTACATTCAAAATGAAAATATGATAAATGGCGGTAGGTGTTTTTGTGTATTTTTCGCGTTCTGTAAGAGACAGGAATAAGACACTCAAAATATCGCTAGCTGTAGCGGCCAAGAAGGCCATAATGCTTACAACGAAGACGAATACTGGACTAATTTCTTCGCTCATTTCTCCAGGATTTGTAAGGGGAGCAATAATTGTTGCCGCAAGAACGGAAACGACCAAAAGAATTAAGGCTCCAATACCACCTCCTGCTAATCCCGCTAATAGTTTCAACAAAAGCACTGGGAATGAGATTCTCCCTGGCCCAAGCTGTTTTGGGGCTTCTTCCACCACTGCTTGTCCTTCATTTGTTTGTGTTTCTGCCATAGTTTTTATTTTTTAACTCGTTTTATTTTACCATAAAACACAACCAATAACAATACCGCAGTGATAATATAGGCGTCAGCCAAGTTGAAAAATGGATATTTCCAAATTGAGATAAAATCGACTACGAAACCATGTAAAATCCTATCAATCAGGTTTCCAACACCTCCGGCAATCAGGAGAGCTATCGCGATTTGGGCTATTTTACTTGAAAGATTTAACTCCTTAACAGCCAAGTAAATCAAAAAACCTATAAGTAAAATATTGCTGATAATGATCACTAAATATGGTACTGGCAAACTGAAAGCGATGCCGGTATTCTCGGCATATTCAAATTTAAAAAAATCGCCCAATAGATTAACGGGCTGGGAAAGAGACGTTTTCACAAAGTACTTAGAAACTTGGTCTAAAACCAAAAAATCAATTATAAGGAGAGCTAGTTTGGCTAGGGTTTTCATGTTGCTTGATTTCATCTATAGGATATAGGATTCTCGCCTCAATGGCAACTTTTTTCAATAGGGGAATGCACCGCATTTCTCGCTACTTCTCTAGGCTTTATTTGCTCTTTTCTTGTAGATCCAAAACGGGTAGTATTTCGCTTGCTTTAAAATGTTATTTTTATATGAGAAAAGCGCTAAAATTCGATACTGTTTTAGCTTCGGCAATAGTATTCCTTTTGATCTTTGGGTTGATCATGATTACGAGTATTGGTGTGCCAAAATCAATATCTTTGTCTGCTCCAGGAGTGCTTTATCCTAATTGTAGCGATGCGAATGTGGATTGTTATCTACTTTTTAAGAAACATTTGTTCCGCTTGGGGCTAGGACTTGTAGCTTTTATAATAGCGTGGAAATTACCTTTGAAATTTTGGAAAAAAATTGCTCCGGTCCTTTTTGGAATAACTATTTTGACATTGTTTTTTGTAATGATTGCCGGACAAAGTTTTGGAACGATTGCTACAAACTGGCTAGTATTTTTCAATACTTCTTTACAACCTTCTGAATTCGCAAAATTGGCTGTGATCATTTATTTCGCATATTGGTTTAGCAAAAAAAGTGAGGATGATATTGAGAGTTTTCAGGATGGATTTATTCCGTTTGTGATTTTAGCGGGAATTATTCTTTTTCCCATAGTGATGCA
The DNA here is from genome assembly GCA_041678805.1 of Candidatus Altimarinota bacterium. Lineage (GTDB taxonomy): Bacteria > Patescibacteriota > Gracilibacteria > UBA1369 > LOWO2-01-FULL-3 > CAINDQ01. Next base: position 16,275 of record JBAYNL010000005.1, read on the forward strand.
AAATGACTTTGGAGGAACGTTTGTAATCGCTTTGATTTGTTCAACTATTTATTTCGTGGCCGGAGCTAGATTCAAACATTTGGCTTTGGGATTTTTTGTGGCGTTTTTATTGGGCGTAGTGGTGATTTCAGCTGTACCTCATGTACGAGAAAGATTTACTGGATTTACCAGGGTAAATGAAGAATGCGTAGAAGACTTTTGTTGGCAATCTCAACAAGCAAATATCGCGGTGGGAAGTGGTGGCTTTTTCGGGAAAGGGTTAACTCAAGGAGTTCAAAAATCATACTGGTTACCTCAAGCTTCAGATGACTTTATTTTTGCCGCTTCTGCTGAAGAATTGGGATTTATTAGAATTATTTTTATAGTTTTGGCGTACTTTGTAATTGGAATACGAGGTTATTCAATTGCAAACCGGGCGGGCGGTAATTTCGAAATGTTTGTGGCGGTAGGTATAACCACATGGCTAATGAGTCAGGCTTTTATTAACATTGGGGTAAATACAGCACTCCTTCCCGTAACAGGGATTACGTTACCTTTTGTGAGTTATGGAGGATCATCATTGGTTGCAAGTTTAATTGGAGTTGGAATTCTTTTAAATATATCTCAAAACACAGGTTACTATGCGAATACTTCTAACTGGAGGAGGAACCGGGGGGCACGTGATTCCAAACATGGCTATTATCGAAGAACTTAGAGAACGAAAAATAGTAGAAATAAAATATGTTGGATCAAAAAATGGCCCCGAAAAAAGGCTTGTTGAAAGAGCTGGAATTGACTTTGAGGGGATCACTTGTGGGAAACTACGCAGATACTTTTCGTTGGAAAATTTTGTAGATTTTTTTAGAGTTCCGGTTGGGATCGTACAGGCTTATAAAATTCTTAAACAGTATCAGCCAGCGGTTGTTTTTAGCAAAGGCGGATATGTGAGCTTTCCCGTAACAGTTGCTGCTTGGAAATTAAAAATTCCGGTAATTCTGCATGAATCAGATGTAGTTCCGGGATTGGCGAATAGGTTGAGCATGAAATTCGCGAAGAAAATTTGCATTAGTTTTGAAGAAACAAAAAATTATTTGAGTAAAAAATTATTGAAAAAAACTGTCTTCACTGGGAATCCGGTTAGAGAAAGTATTTTTGGAGGAAATCGTGAAGAGGGCTTAAAATTTGTTGGGCTAAATGAACATCGTCCCATTATTTTAGCGATGGGAGGAAGCCAAGGAGCTTTGCAAATTAATACTTTAATAAGATCCGCGCTTGATGAATTGCTGAAAAAATTTCAGGTAATTCATATTGCCGGACGAGGAAATTTAGACATAGGCATCCATAAAACTGGATATAAACAATATGAATATTTAGATGAAAATTTGAAAGATATCTATGCTGTTACTGATATTGTCATTTCGCGCGGAGGCGCTAATAGCCTTACGGAAATAGGCTTATTGAAAAAGAAGGCAGTAATTATTCCGTTGTCTACGGAGGGAAGTCGCGGAGATCAGATTGAAAATTCTAGAATTTTCGTGAGAAAATTTGGATGGTCGATGTTAAGCGGAAATGTTTCTCAACAAGATTTTATTGATGCTATCTTTTTAGCGTTTGATAATCCTACTAAAATTTCTGGAGATGAAATCCCAAATGGGAGGAATACAATTGTTGATTTAATTCTTAATAAAGGAGCATGAAAATCGGCATAAATGGAAGATTCCTTTTGAAGCCATTCACAGGCATAGGACAGCATACAATCAACTTAATTAAGGAGTTGGCGAATATTGATGTAAAAAATGATTATGTGATTTTTGTTCCACATGAAATCTCTTTGGAAACCTATAAGACGTTTCCTAAAAATGTTGACATACGCCTTTTGAAAGAGAAAAAATTGCCATCAGCAGGAGCAAAAAAAACATGGTGGGAACAAGTTCAATTACCTGAAATTTTGAAAAAAGAAAATTTTGAAATCGCTTATTTCCCCTATCCATGTAATCCGTGGACAAAGGATTTTTATGGCAAAGGAATGAGAGTTGTCGTGACTGTTCATGATTGTTTACCTTGGAAATACAAACATTATAATGGAGGAATATTTTCAAAAACTTATAACAATCAATGTAAAAAAGCGGTAAATAAAGCCGACTTTGTTTTTACAGTTTCCGAGACTTCAAAAAAAGAGATTTCTAATATTTGCAAAGTGGATTCAAAGAAAATTTCTGTGATTTATAATGATGCTGGAGAAACGTTCAAAAGACCTTCATCAAAAGACTTTTCCGAAAAAATATTGGAAAAATTCGGACTTCAAAAAAATCAATTTTTCTTTTATTGTGGTGGCTACGATGAGAGGAAAAATGTTCCAAAATTGGTCAAAGAATATTCCGATTTTATCAAAGATTATGATGAAGAAATGCCTTTGGTTTTAGCTGGTGGAAAAATGATGAATAACCATTTGTATAAAAGTTTCGATGATGCAAAAAGTGATTTTGGAGAGATTGTAAAAACAGGATTTTTGGAAGAAGAAGAATTAAAAGTTATGTACGAAAATTGTTTGGCTTTTGTGAATTTATCACGAGAAGAAGGCTTTAATATTCCGCTTGTTGAAGCGGCTAATTGTGGAGCGCCCTTGATCATTTCGGATACAGATATTCACAAAGAGATTGCTAGAAATTATGCTGATTTTATTGATTTGTTAAAAGATGGAGAGTGTTCCAAAGCTATGGGGAAAATGTTGGACACCGATCATCGCAAGCAATGTTCTGAAAAATCAAAAGAGTTGGCTAAAAAATATTCTTGGAAAATCTCTGCACAGAAAGTATACGATGTGCTATTTTCTTAATGTAATTAAAAGACAAAATGTTTTTAGAAAATCTCGCAGTTATAATCAGCGCTATCATAGTTTTGACCGCCTTATGGATTATTGTGGCGGTAAGACATTTTAGACATTTGAAAGAAGAGTTAAATGAACAGTGGGAACTTTTAGATGAGTCTCTTCGAAAAAGATATGATTTGATTCCAAATTTGATAGAGACCATAAGGGGGTTTACGAATGCGGAGGAAGTTTTGATAGAGAAAGTGATTCAGGATAGGCAAAAAGTTGTTAAGGAATATTCAAAAGGAATGGAAAGAATTATCCTGGAACATGATTTTACTCATGACATTAATGACCTTCTTAACCTAGGTAAAAAATATCAGGAACTTTCTGCCGATACCAATTACCTAGAGCTGAGAAAAGAAATTGATGATTTGGAAAATAATATTGAGGATAAAAACAATAGATATAACGAAATGGTTCGCTATTATAATAAGCATAGAGAAGCCTTTATTCTGAAGCCTATTGCGTTTGTTTGGAGGTTTAAAGCCGAAACAATCTTCGAAGTCGAAAAATAATTCTAAGATCTGACAAGTGATTTGATCTTGACGGTGAGCGGTTACTCACCTATATTGGTGAGTGCACGCTTACCTTATAACAATTTACACATGTCAGAAACCTTAACAGAAAAACAAGAAGCGGTGTTGAAGTTTATAGAAGAATACCAAATGGCTTATGGGAAATCTCCAACTCTGAGAGAGATGCGTGAACATTTTGGAGTAAGTTCTGATAATAGCATTTTGAAACATTTGAAAGCTCTCGAGGAAAAAGGACATATTAAAAAAGACGATACTCCTAGGGGCATAAAGTTATTAAGCAGCATCAAGGAAAAACTTGATATGGTGGTTGAAAGCGTAAAGCTGCCAGTGTTGGGATTTATCCCCGCTGGTGGACCTGTGGTTACGGAAGAATATATAACAGGATATATGACTGTGGGAGAAGAATTGGCAAAGAATAGTGCTGATTTTTTCTTACTGAATGTCACTGGGAATAGCATGATTGATGCTGGAATTTTTGAAGGAGATTTGGTGGTAGTGAATAGTCGAAAAGAGCCAAGAGATGGAGATATTGTTGTGGCCTTAATTGATAATGGAAATACTTTAAAAAGATTTATTAAAAAAGAAGGTAAAGTGTATTTGAAAGC
>JBAYNL010000006.1:0-20244 GCA_041678805.1 Candidatus Altimarinota bacterium
ATGGCGAGTATTTCTATTCCTGATTCCAGGACAATTCAAATTCAACCATGGGATAAGTCTTTATTAGCCGCTGTTGAAAAAGGAATCGTAGGATCTGGACTAAATTTCAATCCAATAAATGATGGAATTTGTGTAAGAATATCTATTCCACCATTAACAGAAGAAAGAAGAAAAGATTTAGTGAAAATTGTTTACAAACTTGAAGAGGAGGCAAAAATTGGAGTTAGAACAGCAAGACATGATGCGCTCAATGCACTCCGAGCTTTGCATACAACTAGCGAAATTACAGAGGATGAATTGTCAGAATCAGAAGGTAAGTTACAGACCACTGTTGATGGATATAATATTAAGCTTGCAGAAATGGCTGTTGCCAAAGAGAAGGAAGTAATGACAGTATAAATTAAAAAATCAAATCTATGTTGAGTTATCTAATTACGGCGATAATTTTCGTATTAATTTTTTCAATACTTGTTTTAATCCATGAATTAGGACATTTTACGATGGCCAAAAAGGCTGGAATTAAAGTGGAAGAATTTGGATTTGGATTGCCTCCTAGGATGTTTGGCAAGAAAGTGGGGGAGACGATCTATTCTCTCAATTGGATTCCTTTTGGAGGCTTTGTGCGAATGCTGGGAGAGGATTCGAAGAAGGCAAGTATGTTGAAAAATAAACGTAGTTTCATAGCTCAGCCGATGAGAAGTAGGGCTCTTGTGATTGTGGCGGGAGTGGTAATGAATTTCTTTTTGGCGTGGATACTTCTTACGATTGGATTTAGTTTTGGAATGAAGCCTTTGCTTCTTCCGGATGAAGTTTTTACGGCGATTGATCAAGGGCAAATTGTTTTACAAGAAGGATTGAAAATTAAAAGTATTGAAGAGGGGAGTTTCTTTGAAAGAGTAGGACTAAAGAAGGATGATGTGATTACCTCTTTTAATGGCGAAGAAATTACCGCGGATATTGCTGAAGGAATGTTGAAAAATCCTGTTGGGACTTATGACGTTTTAAGAGATGGGAAGATTTATAATTTTAATACTGTCGCCAAAGATGTACCTGCAAAATTTGATCCTACTTATTTTAAGGCGGAGTTTTATGAAGCGGTGGCTTTTCCGCGAGTTGGATTTTTTGAGGTGAAAGAGGGAAATTCATATTATTTGGCGGGAGTACGAAAAGGGGATGAACTTCTGACTATAAATGGTTCGCAAGTTTATGGGATTAATGATTTTGAAAGGTTAGTAAGAGGGGAGCAAAAGATTGAGATGGTGGTGTATAGGGATGGTTTGAGAAAAGAGATTTCGATGGAATTGCCTCAGAAAAGGCAGGTGGTTGTGGAACAAATATTGGCGGATATGCCAGGAGCTAAGGCTGGAATAAAGGCTAATGATATTATTTTGGCAGTGAATGGCGAAAAATTTACAGACGTGGAGAAGCTGATAGCTTATACGAAACAGTTTGAGGGGAAAGAATTAAAATATTTGGTAGAACGAGATGGGAAGCCAATGACTTTGTTGGTTACTATCAATAGTGATGGGCAAATGGGCGCTTTTCTTTCGGAATTGATGACATATGCTGGAAGTCCCGGAATTACTTTATATAATTCAGATGTTTATTCTTCGATACAGGAAGTGAAGGATGTGCAATATCCATTCTATGTGGCGGCCTATAAATCCTTTGAGGAAATGTGGAAATTATCGAAGGTGACTGCGACAATGTTTATTGATGTTATTGGGGATATCTTAAGTAGTGGTAGCGTGCCAGATAGCGTGGCTGGGCCGGTTGGAATTGCGGGAATGACACATGTGGTCGTTCAGGAGGGATTTGTCTCTGTATTAAGATTTATTGCGCTTTTATCTTTGAGTTTGGGAGTGATTAATATTTTGCCAATTCCGGCACTTGATGGAGGTCGATTGCTTTTCATTGTTGTAGAATTTATTATTGGTCGAAAAGTGAATCAGAAACTCGAATCTTATATCCATTTGGTGAGTTACTTTTTGATTCTACTTTTGATCCTAATGGTTACTTATAGTGATGTGGCAAAGCTATTTGTAAAATAGGAATTTTTTCTACTTGCGGGGTTTGTCAAATTTGTATTATTGGATTATTGCGGGGATGTTTGGAATGTTGCTGAGTGTATAAAAAATCACTAAATATGGTGTTTGAGGGGTGGGCTCATCCCATTGGTAGTGTTCTGGTTTTGGCTGTATAAAGCTCTTGAAGGGGTGAAAGTTATCAATTAAGATGAAGGCCTGAAAGATTTTTAGGGCAAATGGGGGGAGGAATCTTAAAGGGCAAAATTACAATTTGGTTTACCTCACTTTTCTATGGTTCAGAAAGAACTTTGGCTTTCTATCTTAAACAGATTGAAACCTACTATCCAGAGAGCGCATTTTGTTACATGGTTTCAAAATACAGCTGTTATTGACGTTAAAGAGGGTAAAATGATTGTAGGGGTGCCAACAGCATTTGCTTATACTTGGTTGAAAGACAAATATGCTACCAAGATTTTTCAAGCTGCAAATGAATCAGATTCTTCTATTACTGAAGTGGCTTTCGAAGTTCATGGAGAATTGGATTGCAAAATCCCTGGAAGTGATTTGATCGATGTGAAATCTGTTTATATTGAGGATGATAAGAAAGTTAGAAAAGTACGTGATGTGAATGACGTGGTTGTTTCAAAAGGAAGAGGTTCAGAGAAGATTACGAGTCAGATGATGAATAGCAGATACACTCTAAATAATTTTGTGATTGGTAAAGATAATAGACTTCCACATGCGGCTGCTTTGGCTGTCGCTAATATGCCTGGAAGTATTTACAATCCTCTTTATGTTTATGGTTCTGTAGGTCTTGGAAAAACTCATTTGGTACAAGCTATTGGCAATGAAACTCTCAAAAATTTCCCTGATAAAGTTGTGAAATATATTACTGCTGAGAGATTCGTGACTGAGGTAGTAGAGGCTATCGGAAAGAGATATATGCACAAGTTTAAGGATCAATATAGAAAGGTGGATGTTTTGATTGTTGAGGATATTCAATTCTTTGCGAGAAAAGATTCTTCACAACAGGAATTTTTCCACACTTTCAATGAATTGTATGAAAGCAATAAACAAATCATTGTTACGTCTGATAGACAGCCTGCGGAACTTGATGGATTGGATGAGAGATTAAAGAGTCGTTTTGGAATGGGAATGGTGGTGGAATTATTAATGCCGGATTACGAGACTAGATTGGCTATTTTGAATCAGAAATGTCGTGAAGCGCAGATGATTGTTGATCCTGAAGTTTTGGCTTTTATTGCAAACAATGTAACTGATAGTGTTAGAGCTCTTGATGGAGTTTTGAGGCAAGTAATGGCGGAAGCGCAATTGACGGATCGTGTTCCAACTCTTCGAACTGCCGCTGAAGTTATCAAGCGTTTAAATAAAGCTCATAAAATTATTGGATTTGATATTGAAGCTAAGCAAACTGAAGCGTGTGCAAAGAATGCAGTTGATGTTATGAAAATTGTGGCTGGATATTATGGAATGAATGTAGAGGATTTATTGGGAAGTGATCGTCATACAGAAGTGATTATCCCAAGACAGATTTGCATGTACTTGATTAAGCATGAATTAGGTGAGTCTTATGAGAAAATCGGGACTACCTTTGGAGGCAAAAATCACACAACTGTAATGCATGCTTGTGGGAAGATTGCCGAAAAATTGAAGAACAATATTAGGTTGGTTCGCGATTTAAATTCGATAAAAAAAGAAATGGGACTTTAATTATTTAAGGATCTGGTTTAATATTCGACCGATCTTAAATATTTAATTTTTGCCATATGTATTACAACGGACGAAACATGAGGCAACAGGGTGGTATGACAAATTACCTGATGCCTTTTTTAATTATTATTTGTATTGGAGTGATAGGTGTTCTTTTATTTAGTTTGTGGGGCGCCATCATGAATGATGATGTCAAAAAAGCGGCTTACATGCACATGGTTTCCGGTAGTGCCGAAATGAAAACTTGGGGTACGGAGGATTTCTTTAACATTTCCACCGATGCTTTGATTATGCAGGGTGATGAAATTGTAACGAGTGCCGATGCGAAAATTATCGTGGAATTTTTTGATGGAACGATTATGAGAGTTGATGGAAATACTGATATTAATTTTATGGAAATAGATGATAAGAGTGAGCCGCCGATTGTAAATTTGTTATTGGTTAATGGAAAAGTTTGGTTTAATAAATTGTATAGAGAAACGGGTGATACTTATATTTCTGTTAAGACTGGAAATTTGGAAATTGTTTCTGAAAAAGGCAGTATTTTTGAAGTTGAAAATGGAATTGATGAAATCGTGAGAGTGTTTAGTGGAAACGCTAGTGATGTTACTGTAAATGTTTATGATAAAGAGGGTGCAAAATCGATTGAGAATGAAACGATTGGGGTAGGACAAGAGGCTGTATTTAGTGATGCGGTTTTGGAGAAATATTGGCAATTCCAAAGTCCTAGCGTGATTATGGCGATAAATGATGAATTCAAAAAAGTAGATTGGTATGTGTGGAATTCTACAGAAGACAAAACTCCTACAACTTTTGAAAAGTCAGTAGATGGTACTCAATTTGTGAAAGTTGATCCACAGGTGGTTGTTCCAACGACGACTACGGATGCGCAATTAGGTCCTGATGGTAAGCCTCTTCCAACAGATGGATCTGCGGTAGTTGAGCCTACTGCCGATTCCGAGAAACCTATTGCAGATCCCACGAAGCCTGTTACTGATAAGCCGGCGACTGATCCTACAAAGCCAGTAGTCGCTTTGCCAACGCCTACGATTACTGCTGTAAGTGGGGTAAAGATGTTAGATAAGGATGGATATTATGTAGTAGCTGTAAATCCTGCAATTTTAACCGGTGGCGTTTCTGGGAATGTGGCAAGTGTGGTTGTGAATGGATTTGTTTTAAAGAAATTTAAAGTGGGTGATACTACTTGGACTTATTTTGCGAATGCTTCTTATGATTTGATGAAAGAAGGTGCAAATACTTATGAAGTTCATACTGTGGATGCGGATGGTAACAAAAGTCCATCTGTCACGGTGAAGGTAATGTATAAACCGGTAAAGGTTGTTGAACCTGCAGAAAAACCAGCTGAGCCTGCTGTGGCGCCTGTAACTCCAGAGACTCCTGCGGATAGTCCGGCTGAGAACCCTGCTGACTAAAGATATTTAGCGCGGTTTTGATTATGTTCTTCGTTGGTTTTGGAGTAGATGACTTCGCCGTTTTCAGGTTCGGTAAGATAAAACCAATAAGGACTTTCTTTGGGAAACATGGCTGCCTCGATACTTTCAAGACTAGGGTTGCTGATTGGGCCTGGAGGAAGACCTTGATGTTTTCTGGTATTGTAAGGAGAATCGGATGCGAGATCTTCGGAAGTTATTTTGCGATCATCTTTTGTGTAAAGGAGGGTGATGTCTGCTCCAAGTGGCCAATTATTTTCAAGTCTTTTCCAGAGGATTCCGGAAACAATTTTGCGATTTTCAGCTCCAAATACTTCGTTCTCGATAATGGAGGCCATGGTAATAATTTGATGAACGCTATGGTTTTTGAGTTGAGGGAGAAGATCGGCTGTTTTCTTCTCAAAATTATCTAGGGCAAGATAAATTAAATCATGAGGTTTGAAATCAGAAGGATCTAGGAAGTAAGTATCAGGATAAAGATATCCCTCGACTGGAAGTTCCAATTTTGAAAGAATTTCCTTATCAAGGAACGAATAATATTCCCAGCCACTGAAATTTTTGACTTCTTGAATAAATTCTCCGGGTTTTATGAGCTCTAGGTCTACTAGTTTTTGATCGACGTCTCTAATTTGAAGTCCTTCTTGAATGGTAACCATGAATTCGGCATTTTCCATGTCGGTGATATTTTCAGCAATTTGTTTGAGAGTCATGGATTTACTTAAGAGGAAGCGTCCAGCTAGAATTTTGGTGTCTAATTCGTGGAATGAAACATAGAATCCAAAGGAAAATGGACTTTCAATAAGGTTTGCATCTGAAAGTTTTTTACGTATTGCATCAACAGAGTCGCCTTTTTTAATTATTATGGATATTTGAGTGGTATCAGTTGGATCAACGGCTTTATTTACTTGGCTTTGATATCTGAAACACAAAAGAATAAGGCCTAAAACTAATATTCCGAGAACAGCAAATGCGATTCGGGATTTTGTAAATTTTTTAGGAATTTTTGGTGTGAATGAGTGATGATACATATTTTTGGACTAAGGCTGATTATTAACCACCGAGCCCTGGAAATCCGCTTTCTCCCATGACATCTTTCATTAATACAGCTCCAATTTGTTGAGATTTTTTGACGGCCTTGTTGAAACAGCCTTCAAGGTTTTTCTCGAGTTTTCTCTTGTCTTGCATGGCCTCATCGCTGATTTTCACTTCTACAACTTCTTGTTCTCCAGTTATTGTGACCATAACGCCTTCGTTTTCAGCTTCAATGTGTGTTTTCTTGAGCTGGCTTTTGATATCGCGGGCTTGTTTCTGCAGTTTATATAAGTTTTTTGCTTTTTCAAACATTGTTTATTTGGTTATGTTTTGCGGGGGGAATTTTACTATATAGGAGGGGAGAGTTCAATAGGGAAAACCTCTCTGCTCTACGAAAAATTTTCTACTGTAGTGAAGCATTTTTCTTGAGCAGAGTCCTTCGCTTCGGCTATAGCTCGCGGAGCTTGCATAGCCTATGCTTCGGATCGGTTTTCTCGCTACTTCAATGGGGAAATGCTGGAAAAGCTTGAAATTTTTTGTTCCTGGCCGTCACAAAATTTCTACGCTTTTCCTGTTCCGCTTCGCTGTCTGTGACGGCTTCGCTCCACACCGCATTTCTCGCCACTTAAAATTTTCTATTGCGTGATTATGCCTTTTTGGCTAGAATGCGCCCGCTAATTATTATTGAACGGCATTTTTATATGGATAAAATTACATTGGACGTACAATCTCGTGATAAAGGCGTAAAAGCTAAGGATTTCTTGGCTCAAGACCTTATTCCAGCAGTTTTTTATGGAAAAGGAATAGAGAATAAAGAGTTCCAGATGAATTATCAGGCTTTTAGAAAAGCTTATAAACAAGCTGGTGGAAATACTATTATTGAATTGAAGGTTGATGGAAAATCATCATTGAACGTATTGGTTCACGATGTTCAGGTTCATCCAGTCACAGATATGATTATTCATGTTGATTTTATCAATGTAAATATGGATCAGGAGATCCATACAGAAATTCCTCTAAAATTTGTTGGAACTTCTCTTGCTGTTAAGAATGACAGTGGAACATTAACTTCAAACATCAGTATTCTTAAGGTTAAATGTTTACCTAAAGACTTGGTTCATGAAATTGAGGTTAGTATTGAGCCTTTGGTTGATTTCCATACGAACATTCGCGTAAAAGATATAGTTGTTCCTAAGGGAATTACAGTTTTAACTCCGCTTGAAGAGGTTGTTGCGACAGTTGTTCCACCTCGTGAAGAAAAGGAAGAAGCTCCAGTTGCTGCTGCCGCTACTCCTGCTGAGGGAGCTGCTGCTCCTGCTGCTGGTGGGGCTGCTCCTGCTGCTGCGGCCGCTGCTCCTGCTGCCGAAGGAAAAGGTGGAAAGAAGTAAATTAAGACAAATTATTTAACTTTGTCCACGTCTTTTTAACTGTTCAACTTTAAATTCCGTTATTTGTGATAGAATTGGACAGTTAAATTACAATTTTCTATATGAAAAAAAATATTGGTTTTGTTGTGGTTTTAGCTTTCGGGTTATTAATGATGCAAGCTTGTTCTTTGCCTTGGGGTGGTGGGCAAAAAATCGCGTCAATGGAAATAGCTTATAATAACGGATCTGTTACTCCTGAAATTTATCAAGAAGCAGTTATGGATATTACGCCTGATTATGAGTTACGCACGATTGCTGTGAATTATAAAATGGAACATCCCGTGAAAGTGGAAAAATTGTTGGAAGATACATTTAAGGGAGATGCGGTGATTGGGGGTGAGTATTTTGATAGATTTGGTGAGGTGAACGCTCTTTTTGAAGAAGAAAATCTAGATTCGGGAGAGCCTTGTGATGGAGGATATGAGTATTTTGTTACTATTAAAACAAAGGCAGGGGAAGAATCTTCAAAGTCTATTTTTAGTTGCGGAGAAAAAGTGGCTGTAATAGATGAGTTTTACGATGATATTATTAGCTTGTTGACGGAAAATGTTTTCTAAAATTAATTATTAAATTTTTAATATGAATATTGTTAATGAAGTTAAGGTAGCTATTTCGGTATTGAAGTTAGATAAAGTGAAAATGGCGGAAGTGGCGAAAAACAAAGAAGCTACTTTTTTGGGAATCGGATTTTTGGCTGTTCCTGCGATAATTAACGTGATTTTAACTGCTTTGACTTTTCCGTCTGGATTTGGGAGTATTTTCTCAAGATTTTTGTTATGGCCTATTGTTATTCCAGTGCTTTCTACTGTGGCAACAACTTTTTTAGTAAGTTTAGTGGCAGAGAAAGCTTTTAAGGGAAATAAAGATCATGTTGGATTTTTTAGAATAGTTTCTTATGCTTCGGTAGTTTTATGGGTTACGATTTTGGCTTATCTTTTGAGATTAATCGGTTTGGAATTGGTATTTCTTGCTAGTTTGGTAGCAGGACTGTATCTTTTGTATGTGATTTATAATATTTTGATGGAACATCATAAATTGACTAAGGAGCACGCTATTTATACTATTATTGCGGCCTTTTTTATCTCAATATTGGTAAGCTCTATTTTGGGAAATGTTTTGGTGGGTAGTGGATATAGAATGTACTAGAGGGTTTTTATTCTAAATTTAGAGAATTTTGGGGATAGTTCTTTTGAATTAAGGGCTTTTTGTGCTATAATATAGCGATATTAATATATTGAAATGCCAGATCAAAATGGTGGTGGAAATCAAAACGGAAATCAGCAGGGTGGTCCGGTGAATCCATTCCAGCCGAAAGTTATTAAACCGGAAAATCAGGCTAGAGCTGAAAATCAGGCTAAGCCTGAAAATCATGTTAAACCTGAAAGTCATCCAAAGGCTATAAATCCGTTTGCTGCGAATCCGGTGAAGGTTGAAAATTCACCAATGAAGGTTGAAAATGCATCGAAGCATGATAATCTACCTAAGCAGGGGAATCAGCAACCGAAACCGGTGAATCCATTTGCTGCGAGTTTGCCGAGAGTAGAAAATTCACATAAGCCAATGAGTCCTTCAGTAAAGCCTGTGAATCCGTTTTCTTCTGTAAGCAAGGTTGATCAAGCTATTGAGGGAGAAATTATTACAAAGAAAATTGAGCCGAAAGAAGTTCCAAAAGAGAAAGTGACTTCAATAGAAACTCCAAAAGTTACAGAAATTCCTAAAGTTAAGGAAGCAGAGATGCCTAAGTCTGCGGAAATTCCTGAAGCTCCGAAAGCTAAGCAGGAGGGTGTTGTAAAAGTAGTAGAATCTAAACCTGAGGTGAAGCAAGAGTCTCCAAAAAATGAATCAGTTAATGAATTTAAGAATCAGATGATGGATGTTTTGAGTCAGGCCGGAATTACAAAGGGAACTTTGATTAAAACGATTGTGGTGATAGGGATTGCGGTGATTATGGTTATGGCATACGTGTATGGTTGGTATGGAATGATTGCGAATAAATTTGAGAGTGGAGTGGGACAAACAACTCAACAACAAACGTCACAAGAGATGACTACACCGATTGAAACAAATAAGCCTGAAATTGTGAATCCAAGTTCTGCTTATGGGTTGGTTTCTGCTTATATTTTTGGATTGGAATTTAGTGCTGCGAATACGCCAATAGAAGCTGTTCCAATTGGGACATGGGGATCTGATGCGGGGATTCGTGCGGCTAGTGTATTTGGAATGGTTCTAGATGAGAAAAAAGTTAAGTTTATTGAATATGTAGCTTTACTACGACAATTGCAAAATATATACGATACGGATGTTTATGCTCTTTTGGATATGTCTGTAGATAGGAGAGCAGCTTTGCAACAACATATGAATGAGTTGGTTGTTTTGTTGGATAAAGCGGGAGTTGCTTATAGTGATTTGGATGCGCAACTGGCCCTTTTTGATCAGCAGTATGCTCCGATTATTTTAAATAAGGATACTTATGAAGCGAGTTTCTTCAATTCTTTGTATGCTTATTATGGGGATCAGGCTTATGTTAATTTAGGAATGTTTGTAAAATCTTCTCAAGATATGGTTACAATGAAGGCTTATTTTAATGCTTATAAAGCGTTGAGAGATCTTTTGGGTGCCTATATCAATAGTTTACGGACAAGGTATAGTGATATTTCTGCTAATACGGAAGCTTTGATCAAGGGTGTTCGAGTTTTCTATGTTCCAAATTCTGATATCAAGACCATCATTAAGCTTGGAGAATAGCTTTGAAGTGTTTATAATTGAGCTGATGGTATAAAGGGCTTTTTCAAAATGATTCAAGAAATTTTGGAGAAAATCCGGAGTTATAATGGAGGCCTTGATTCTGAGAAAATAGGGCAGGCTTTTGAGTTGATAAAGAGAGCGGATTTATATAATGAGAAAAAATATTTTCAGTCTTTGGGGGTGGTTTATTCACTGCTGCCGATGAATCCTGATGCACAAACTGTGATTGCGGCTATTTTATATGCGCTGTATGAAGAAGGTGTTATTACTGATGAGCAAGTTTCGCGAGATTTCGGGCAAGAGGTTGTAAATCTTTTAGGTGGAGTTCGAAAATTGGGACAATTGAATTATAGGGAAAATGATAGGACTTTGCAGTTGGAAGCTTTGAGAAAAATGTTTTTAACGATGGCTAAGGATATTAGGGTTGTGTTGGTGAAATTGGCTACCAGACTTTATAAAATGGCACATTTAAGCGAAATTGAATCGAAGGATGATCAATTGGCGTTTGCTAGAGAAACTTTTGATGTGTATGTGCCGGTGGCGTCTAGGCTTGGAATATATAGGATTAAAATTGATTTGGAAGATTTGGCTTTTATGTATTTGGATCCGGAGGAATATGCTCGAATTAGTAAGCAAATTGAAAAGTGGGGGCGAAGTAGAAAAATTATGATTACGATGATTCGTAAGGAACTAGAGCGATTTGTGTCTTATTGTGGATGCAAAGATGTTGAGGTCGTGGGGAGGCTTAAAAGTGTTTATAGCATTTATAAAAAATTGCGTGAGAAAAATTTGAATTCGATAGAAGATCTTTATGATATTTTTGCGATGAGACTTATTTTACCGTCACAGTTTGACGAAAAAGGATCGGAAAAAATGGACCATTTGTATAATTTGCTTGGAATGATTCATAGTAATTGGAAGCCTATTACTAAAAAGTTTAAAGACTATGTTGCTGTTCCAAAGCCTAATGGTTATCAGAGTTTACATACTGTTGTCTTGGGGCTTGTGTCGGATGACTTGATGAAACCGGTGGAGATTCAAGTACGTTCTTATGAAATGCATAGACATGCGGAGTATGGAGTTGCTTCTCATTGGATTTATAAACAACGTAAGGGAAAAGTGAGTAGTGATATTTTGCAGTATCAGGTTGAGTGGTTGAAGGGGTTAGAGCAGGTTCACGAAGATTTGGAGGGAAATGCAGAGGTAATGAAAAAAGTAGAAGTTGATATTTTCCGCGATAGAATTTTTGTGCTTACGCCAAGGGGTGAAATCAAGGATCTTCCTGTGGGATCGGTTTCCTTGGATTTTGCATATGCTGTTCATACGGATGTTGGGAATCATTGTATTATGGCGAAGGTTAACGGAAGTGTTGTGACATTGGATCATGAACTAAGAAATGGTGACGTGATTGAAATTATAGTGAAGAAAGATTCTTTGCCGAAATTACAGTGGCTTTCAATGGTAAAGACGAATTTTGCTAAAAATAAGATTAGGAATTGGTTTAATAAATTAGATAGGGAAAATAATGTTAAGCAGGGAAGATTGCTTTTGAATAAACAGCTTGAAAAATTGGGATTGCCGTCGCTTGATCAAAATTATTCTATCCTAAAAAGTTTTGATGGAAGAACTCTTACGGTGGAACAAAGGGAAACCTTGGTAGAAGAAGTGGGAAGAGGGTATAAGGCTGCTGGAAATGTGATTAAGACAGTTTATCCACTTGAAGCTAGAAAAGAAATGATTGGGCAGTTTAGGGATGTTGCTGATAAGAAGGGATTTGTGATGGCTGGGCCTGATTTAGCTTCTCAGGTTTTAGTGGGAGGGGAAAAAGGTCTTCCGATTAAGCTGGGTGCTTGTTGTGGTCCGAGTAAAAAGGACGATATTATTGGTTATGTGACAAGGGGAAATAGGATCACTATTCATAATGCAAAATGTGTTTTGTTGCCGGGATTGGATGAGAAAAGAATGCTTATGGCGAGCTGGAGAGAGCAGGAAGATAGAAAAGCTGAAGGATTTTCTCGTGTAAAGATCAAAATTTCAACGTTATTATCAAGAGTGGGTTTGATTCGCGATGTCTCGATGGTGATTGCCTCTTTTGGGTTGAATATTGTTGATATTAAGTTGGAGGTAGATGATCAACAAGTTCGTAATTTGCATTTGATTGTAGATTTTCCTGCATTGGTGAAATTTGATATTTTGTTAAAAAAGCTTGGGGAAATCCAGGATGTTATTAATGTCGTAAGGGAGGATTAAATCAAAAAAGATTTGAAGGTCTTTCCGGTTTCTTGTTCGATGATGCGATTGAGGAAGTTTTTGATGTGGAAAGTTTCTTCTTTAGTGAGAGAGATTTTTTCGATTTCTGTAAGAGATTTGGTTTTTAGGTATTCGAAAAATTTACGATATTTTCCCTCGAGATTGAATTCGTTTTCTATGGCTTTAAAGTCTGGTATTATGCCTATTCTATCAAGTAATTTGATGATGTAGGCGATGCTTATTAGGAGAGGTTTTTTGGTAGTGCCGAGGTGGAAAATAGTTTTTTCAATTAGCTTTATGAGATTTTCCAAAGTTTGATTTTCATATAGTAATTTGTCGGTGATTTCGGCGATTTGAAGAGCTGAGCTTAATGTCTCAAGATTTTCTTTTACGTTTCTAAAGTTTTCATCTGTAGTGATTTCGGTGATGAGGATGTTTTTTGGACCGAAATATAGCTCGATTGTGCAAATATTGAGAGTTTCTAAATGGCCTGTAAATTTGCTAGTGATTTTCCTGGCACCTTTTGCGACTGCTTTGATTTTGCCAAATTCGTCATTGTATAAAAAAACAAACTTGTCGTTTTCGGACAGATCTTTATGCCCAAGGACAATACATTTCGTAGTAATTTTTCTCATTTAAAGTTTAGAGGTCTTTTGTGATTAAGTGCTCGTGAACTGCGATTAGACTACTGCCGACACTTAATAAGATCGTGATTAATAATTCAACCATCAAGTAGCCAGACATATTTGGAAGTTCGATTTGTAGGTTTTTTGAAAGAACAAGGAGCATGAAGAAGCTTAAGGCGATTGCTAAAACTCCATAAATGACTGCTTCAATAATAAATGGTAGTCTGACGAACCAATGAGATGCTCCTACTAATTTCATGACAGAGATTTCTTGGCGACGCATGAAAATGGTCATTTGTAGGGCATTTAGGATAATAAGAGCTCCTCCAACTACAAATGTCATTATTAACCAGAAAATAACTTGGCGGGTGAAGTCGGATACTTTTAAAAGATTTTTGGAAACGCTTTTGATAATGTTGGTGTCGTCGGTTGAAGTTACATTCGAGAGATAGGCGCTATATTGCTGTTGGTTTAAGAAGGCCGTGATTTGTTCGTGGTATTTTGGGTCGGTAGTGGTAATGCTGAAGCTTGCCGGTAGTGGATTGCCGAGGTTATATTTCTCGAATGATGTCGAAAGTTCTGGATGAATTTTTTTTAGCTGTTCTAGTGCTTGAGCTTTTGTGGTGTATACAACGTTTTCTACTCCTTCAAGATCTTTGATGATGCTCATGATGTTTTGAGTTTGAGGAGTGTCAGTGGTGTCTTTTATGTATAAAACTAAGTCAACTTTTTTGTTCAAGCTAGAAAGAGCGTCTTTGGCAATAAAGTTTACGGAAAGGATGATATTGAAAATAAAGATGATAATGGCTATTACGAAAATTGTAGCCAAAGAAAGAACTTTGTTTCTCCAGATGTTGCTTAAGGCAAACTTCAGGCCTTTTTCAAATAGGTAGAAAGCTTTTGGTGTATTGTTCATAGGAATAATTTAATTTACCGCTATTATACTGTAGCTTCTTTTATAACTTCAAAGTCTTTTTTTGCAGAAAGTGAATTTTTAATAATAGAAGATTTGTACATGTCAGGTCTATATGGCTTTAATCTGACGATTTTCGCGTCTAAATTTAAATCCATAAGAAGTTTGTTGATGTGGTAAGTAAAGGCAAATTGATCATAACCTAAAGCAATTGTGTCGGGTCTATAGATTTTTATTACTTTCATTTTGTCTTTATTGTCCCCTAAAACGACTTTGTTTGCCCAATTGGTGGCCTTAAGATTTTCGAGACGTTCTTTTTCCGTGTGATCCGGTAATTCTCCTTTGATGGTGCGAACGGTTTTGTCTCTGGCGATTACGGCAAGAACTTCTGTTCCAAGTTCTTTTGCTTGGGTAAACAGATTTTCGTGGCCGGCATGCAAATAATCAAAGGTGCCAAATACCATTACGAGTTTTTTCTTGGTTTCTTCTGTCATTTATTTGTTGAGATCTGGAAATATTAAGTTGATGGCGATAAGGCTCGCGAGTATCACTATTATAATAGCAATCAGGATTATGTCTAATGCTTTGTGTTCATTTTCAGGATTTGCAAGGGTTAGTCTTAATGAGGCTAGTCCGTAGATAAGTCCTGTAATCAGGAAGGGGACGTCGAAAGTTTTATTTACAAGGAAGGCTTCTTTTACAAAAAGATTGTTCATGATCAGGGAACTAGAGCTCAAATGTGCTAATCCGCTTGCAATGAAAAATACTAAAGCGACTTTTTTGATGTTTTCGATGGTGTGAAATCTTTTTGTTGGTTCCATAACGAGGTGAATTATATGGCAAGATGTGAAGAAAGGGAAGAGTTTTAGTGCTTTTGAAGGCGGATTTATGTGGGAAGGGGAAATTGATGTTTGCGCTAGAAAATGGTATAATTGCTTGTTATAGTTATTTATAAAACATGGATTCTACTACAAAAGGACAAGATAGGATAGAGGGTGGGGAGGAAGGTGATAATCTGCGTTCGGAATATAGACGAAGGATAATGGAGGCATTGACTCAAATTGATAATAATGCTGAAGATCAAGAGGCGCTGGAGGGATTGATGGAAACTTTAATCGATTTGGAAGATTGGTTAAGGGATGTTTTTGGTGGTGAAGGAAAAGTGTTTTCTCGTGAAATGGAGGACGTGGTGGCTGTTGTGTGGAAAGGGGCTGAAATGGGGGAAGCGATAAGCGATATTCTTAATAAGGCGGAAAAAGCTTATGATGTGTTGGAAGAAAATCCTTTGGGAAAAATGGTGTTGGTTGATGAAGTGATTTTGGATCCGAAAGGGAAATTGGTTTTTATAACTTCGGGAGAGAGGGCGTTTATTGGCCCAGTGT
Source organism: Candidatus Altimarinota bacterium (assembly GCA_041678805.1). Taxonomy (GTDB): domain Bacteria; phylum Patescibacteriota; class Gracilibacteria; order UBA1369; family LOWO2-01-FULL-3; genus CAINDQ01. Next base: position 15,585 of record JBAYNL010000006.1, read on the forward strand.
TTCAAGATCGTGTTTCGCAATTTATTAGTGCTGTTCAGGGCGAGGGACTTTATCTTGAGGATATTCAAATGTTTAAAGGTGTCGTGGGGGAAAGAATGAGGAGAAAGAGGTCATATGTGGTATTTGAAATTCCGAAATTAAATAAGCAGGTATTAGTAAATGATCAAGTAGGGGAGGGAACTTTTGTGGTGAATGGAATTGTGGATAGGCGAGTTTTATTTGTTAATAATAAGGATGAATTAAAAGCTAAATTGGGAAATAGAGTACGGATGATTCCTTATAGAAATCGTGAACAATGGGAGAGAGATGTAATGGATTTTCTTTTTAGGGATGAGGCGAAGATGATTGTGGGTGGAGGTGATGAGGTTGGGGGCGTGGATATGGAGCAATATTTGCCTATGAATGCGAAATATTTTACAGATGAAAATATTAGACATGATCTTCAGGCCTATGCGGATGATTTGGGATTGGAAGGGATAGAGAGTCTTAATACGGAAAATCTATTTTCTGTCAAAATCAAGTGTGTTAACGGGGAGGAGGTTTCTGGTCGAACATATTTGAGTCGTGCAGGTATTGTTTTTGGTTTGGCAAGTAGCTCAAGGGATGTTCAGCGTGGTAAATACCTTGAGATTTTGAATTTGTTGAAGAAAAAAAGTGGGATAGAAGTGAAAAAGTATCTACCTATGAATGCGGAATATTTTACAGATGAAAATATTAGACATGATCTTCAGGCCTATGCGGATGATTTGGAATTGGAGGGGATAGAGAGTCTTAGTACTCATAATATAGCGGCTGGTGAAATTATTTGCGCTAATGGGGAAAAGGTTGTTGGTTCAACATATTTGAGTCGTGCGGGATTCGCTCTTGGGTTTGGGGTTAATAGGAGGGAGGCTCATGGTAAGCCTGCTTTGATTTTGGATTTTCTGAAGAAAAAATGTGGTATAGAAGTAAAAAAATATCCACTGATGGATGTGAAATATTTTACAGGAGAAAATATTAGACATGATCTTCAGGCGTGTGTGGATGAATTGGAGTTGGAGGGTATAGCAAGTCTTACTACCAGGAGCATGGGTTTAATTAACAGAGAGAGAATGATTAGATGTGCCAATGGGGAAGATGTTATTGGTCCAACATATTTGAATCGGGCGGGACTTGCGTTTGGATTGTCAACTAATGCAAGGGATGCTCAGCATGGTAAGTATGCTGCGATTTTAGAGTTGTTGAAGAAAAAATGTGGGATAGAAGTTAAAAAATATCCACCGATGGATGTAAAATATTTTACGGGAGGGAATATTAGACATGATCTTCAGGCGTATGTAGATGAGTTGAAGCTGGAGGGGATAAAAAATCTTACAACTAATAAGAATATGCAGCTTGTTAAAATTAGATGTGCTAATGGGGAAGAGGTTGCTGGTCAAACATATTTGAATCGGGCAGGAATTGCTTTTGGAATGGCTAAGACTACAAGGGAGGTTCAACGTGGTAAGCGTTTGGATGTTTTGAATGAACTAAAAAGGAGGGTCGCTGTGGTGGCTGATATTGTTGGTGTTTCGTTACCTAAGGGAGGAGTTGGGACAGAAGAGAAATTAGCTTAATAAAAATTCTTTTCTTTTGAAGACTATTATTGTAGACTTTCGGGCGTAAATAACTCGAAGTTATGTTAGATGAAGATAAAATTAGGCATGTAGCAAAATTGGCGAGAATTGCGCTTACTGATGCGGAAGTAAAGAAGTTTACTCCACAGCTTTCAGGGGTGCTGGAATATATGGAAATTCTCAATGAGGTTGATACGAAAAATGTGCCTGAAACTAGTCAAGTGACAGGACTGCGAGATGTTTTTGGTGATGATGAAGTGGTAAAAGGGCAAGCAAGTCGTGAAGAACTTCTAGAGTGTTCTGAATTGCCTGTGGATAGCAAACAAGTTCGAGTAATGGCGGCGATCAAGCAGTAATGTTCTAAAAAAATTATGGCTGAATTAAATAAACTGACAATTAGGGAAGCGCACGAAGGTTTAAAATCTAAAAAATTTTCTAGTCTGGATTTGACGAAGGCTTGTTTTGACGAGATTAAAAAAAGAGATGGGGATATTCATGCTTATATTACTTTGGATGAGGAGGGGGCGACTGAGAGTGCGAAGGAAGTGGACTCTAGAATCGCAAAGGGTGAAGATATCCCAATGCTTGCCGGTATTCCTGCGGCGATTAAAGATTTGATTAATACTCGTGGGGTGAAGACGACTTGTTGTTCACCATTTTTAAAAGATTTTGTGCCGCCTTATGATGCTACTGTGATCGAAAGATTGAAGGAAAATGGTTTGGTGATGCTTGGAAAAACTAATCTTGATGAATTTGCATGTGGAGCTTCTACAGAACATTCTTGTTTTGGAGTTACGAAAAATCCGCATGATTTGGAAAGAGTGGCGGGAGGGAGTAGTGGCGGAAGTGCGGCGGCTACTGCCGCCGATATGTGCTTTTATGCCTTGGGAACGGATACGGGTGGTTCGATTCGTCAGCCAGCTGCTCTTTGTGGAACTTATGGAATGAAAGTCACTTATGGCAGAGTGAGTCGAAGTGGAGTTACGGCGATGGCGTCATCTTGGGATACGATTGGTCATTTTGCAAAAAATACTGATGATATTGCTTCGGTATTACAAGTAATTGCGGGAAGGGATGTAAAAGATTCGACAACTCCTGATATTGTTGTGCCAGATTATTCTAAATTTTTGAATCAAGATATTAAGGGGCTAAAAATTGGCTTACCTAAAGAATATTTTGGGGAAGGAATTGAAAAGGAAACGGCTGATACTGTAAAAGCGGCTGTAGCAAAATTAGAAAAAGCTGGAGCTCAAGTGGTTGAAGTTTCGCTTCCTTCTACAAAATATGCGATTGCGGTTTATTATATTACGATGCCGGCGGAGCTTTCTGCTAATTTGGAAAGATTTGATGGGGTTCGTTATGGGAAAAAGCCGGAAACTAATCCTGATAATTTGGTGGATTATTATTTTGATGCAAGAGAAGCTGGATTTGGAGATGAGATTAAGCGCAGAATTATGATTGGAACTTATGTGTTATCGGCTGGGTATTATGATGCTTATTACAAAAAAGCGCAGAGGGTAAGAACTGTAATTATTCAAGATTTTGCGAAAGCTTTTGAAAAAGTAGATGTGTTGATTGCGCCTGTTTCACCATTCCCTGCATTCAAAATAGGGGAATTGGTGGATAATCCTTTGGCGATGTATATGGCTGATGCCCTGACTATTCCGGCGAGTGCGGCGGGATTACCTTCGTTGGCGTGTCCTGCAGGAATGTCTAAAGGTGGACTGCCAATTGGTTTACAAATTATTGCTCCACAGTTTGAGGAGGGTCTGACTTTGAAAGTGGCGAGTGCTCTTGAGCGTTTGAAATAGTAAAATTTCTAGAACATCGATAAATTGCTCTTGATTGGTTCGGCCTTGGTTTTTTTATCTGGGGATTTTTTTAGTTCCTCGGTGGATTTTGCTATTTCATGAATGGACATTGGGTCGAACATTTTGCCTTTTGTTTCTAGCATTTTTGAAAATTGCCAACACATATTGAAAATTGCTCTTTGGCTGTTGGCGATTTCAGTGCTCTCGATGATCATGCCGATCAATTCATTTTTGAAGGAAATGATGGCGACTTTATCATCGTAGATATTAATTTCGTTGGTAAAGTCGAATTTTTCAGGTGAAACTAGACACATTTCGCGGAAATATTTGGCGTCTTCGAATTTTACGATTTCTCCTTCGGGGTCTTTTAAACAAATTCCTCGGAGGAAGATGCGCTTTTTGGCACGTTTTTCTACGTAATCTTTATCATAAGTTGGCCAGTTTTTACGAATTTCTTTGGAATTTGAGTAGTTTAAAATTTCGGTTTTAGAGGTTAGAGTGTCGGCATAAATGGCTTTGATTCCATCGATTCCCTCAAAATATCTGATTCTAGGATGACTGGTTTCTCCAGAAAGTCTTTTGAATTCTGGAAGAGCTGATCTTAAGTCGTTGGTTCTTTTTTCAAATTGGTCTACAACTACTTCAGGGTTTAGTCCTGTGAAATAGCTCATTTTTTTCTTTGTGAAATAGCTGACTAAACCACGTGCTTTTAGTTTTTCTAAGATGTCATAAGCGGTCACACGGTTTATCCCGGCGGAGCTTGCAATGGTGGAAACAACGGATGTTCCATTTTTTAAACAAGCGAGATAAACTTTAGCTTCTTTGTCTGCTAGTCCAAGGTTTTTTAGTACTAATGTAAGCGAATCTTCCATGTTTTGAGGAAATTAGTTGTAGAAAATTTCAACGGGCTAAATTATCGAGGAAGGGGGATAAAATATCAATTGGAATTTTTCGAAATTACTTGCAACAATTGATAATTAATTTTTCAATCGCTAGTTGGAATTCGGAATTGTTTTCGGCATAACCTTTAATCACTCCAGTTTTTACTTTGCGGTCGATGTCGAGGAGAGTTTTATAAATGTTTTCAATTTGAGGAATGGTGAAGTTTTTGGCTTGTTTGCAGGCAGTTTGAATTACGAAAGGATGTAATTGGAGTTTTTTGATCATGGTGTTTTGGTTTTCATTTTTGTCCAACATTTCTTTGACTTGGATTAGGATGCGGAAATGACGAACAATCATAAAGAAAATCATACC
>JBAYNL010000007.1:0-19898 GCA_041678805.1 Candidatus Altimarinota bacterium
ATAGAGTAATTAATTACCTTCAATTCGAAACTCATAGCTTTAAAGTCTTCTCCAGTACGTGTACGCATCAGAGGCGCTATTTCCTTTTCTAGGTATAGCTTCTTGTCTTCTGTTAGTTTCTGCCAAAATGATTCATCGAGCTTTTCTATCTTGGATTGAGCCTCTAGAACGACAACGTTATTCGGTGGTAATTTATCTATGTCTTCTTTAAGCTTTTTAATTGTGCTTTGAATAACCCCGTCGTCAGCTTGAGACTCAGCAATATTTAATTTTTCCAACTTCGTTTCAAATAATCTTACTGGAATCGGTTTTGAAGGCCTGTCAGTCTTTCCAGTCGGATTCATTTGGAAGTAATCAAAATTTTCCCAACAATCCATTATCAAAAATTTGTCTTTTTCTGTACACCACGGTTTCATCTTCTTAGGTTCAAGCAAGCGAGTCCCTCTACCAATCATTTGCCAAAATTTTGTATACGAGAAAACTGGTTTAACGAATACAAGATTAACCAATTCTCTCACATCAATTCCTGTATCAAGCATATCTACGCTTATCGCAATACGAGGCATGTCTTTATTCGTGAATTGGTCTAATAAGCCGCCTTTCCCGTAGACACGTGCATCGTCAGAAACAATAACTTTTGCCAAATTCCCTTTGTGTTCAGGATATAAATCGTCAAATATTTCTTGAATTCTGCGTGCATGTTTCATTGTCATGGCAAAGAAAATTGTTTTGCCAGGCAAAGTGCCACTACTATCTTTTATACAGCTTTCCATGAACTCTTGAACGACTAGGGCATTTGTACCTTTGTTTGTAACTTTTTTCTCCAAGTCAGTTCCTTCATAATTGATTTCTTCGGGCTCTTTCCCATCAGCTAAAAGTGCTTTTTGTTCATTGATTGAAATGTTTTGCTTATGGATACCTTCCTTTTGAAATTTCGTGCGAATTTTCAGGACTTCGAAATCACACAAAAAAGGCGGTTTATGATTTACAGCCTCTTCATATGAATAAGCATATGTTGGGATACCGTCTTCACAATCAAAAAGACTAAAGGTGTTGTGTTCAATGACGTCTCTTGGCGTAGCCGTAAGCCCAAGGCGAAGCGCATCAAAATAGTCAAAGATATTCTTGTAAACATTATAAATTGATCTATGGCTTTCATCAGCCACTATCATGTCGAAGAAATGTGGACTCAAAGGGCAGTCTTCTTTTTCAATAATATTCAACATGGTTGGATATGTGGCCGCGTATACTCGGCGATTTGTAGCTATTTCTTTTTCTCCAGTTTTTGGCCAAATAGGCGCATTAGGGAGAAACTCCTTAAAAGCATCTAAGGCTTGATTTGCGAGAGCAATTCTATCAACAAGGAAAAGTACCCGTTGGACTCTATTGCTTCTCATTAGAACATCTAGCAACGATACACAGGTTCTTGTTTTCCCAGTACCTGTGGCCATTACAAGAAGAGCCTTTCTTTTACCTTTATCTATACTTTCAAATACAGAACGAATTGCTTCTATTTGATATGCTCTGCCTGAAATATCACGACTAATAAGCTCCTGAGATAGGGGCTTTTCGTTTTTTCTTAAGAACATTAAACGCTCTAAGTCTTTTCTTGTTGGAAACCCATAAACTTTCCTAGGAGGATATTTTTCTGTATCCCAAAAATAGATATCATTTCCATTCGTATAAAATACAAATGGGATATCTCTATCCCATCTATTCCTTATGTTTTCTGCGTATTGTTTTGCTTGTTCTTGCCCAACCCGTGCGTCCCTGGAAGTCTTTTTTGCCTCAACGACCGCTAAAGGGTATCCGTCTTCTCCTAGCAAAGCGTAGTCTGCAAATTGGTGGCCTTGGAATTCATCTCTTGCTTCCGTAACGCCTTCTGGCAATCCAATCCAAATATCAAGTTCTGGGGTTACCTGTGAAGGATTTTTAACGTCCCACCCAGCTTTCGCAAGGCGTTTGTCGATAATTTCCCAGCGAGTCTGGGCTTCTGTTTTATGGGGATTCATAATGGTTTTTGTATATTGAGAACATTATAGAGATTGTTGAGTATTAAACAAATCGATTTATAATTCATTAAAGACTCCAACATACCTTAAAGCATCAGTAATACTTTCGATGGTCCCTGGTGGATTTTCCTTAGGATACTTGCAAGTCATTGTAATCGTGGTAATCGTATTGCCACCACATGTTTCGAAAACAACCTTGTTTTTAGACTTTTTCATACTTAAATTGAGTTAAATTAACCAAATATTACATGAAACTATCTCCTGAATCAGTCCAAGAATTTATTAAAATCTACGAAAAGGAATTTGGCAAAGAACTTTCTTATGCAGAAGCCAAAAAATCAGCTTCAGAGTTGCTTGGCCTTTATAGAATTCTTATTGGAACAGATAAGAAAAACAATAAACAAGAGGATGGTATTTCTAGAATAAATAATAATTAGGTTTTTAAATCACAGCAAAATGTTAAGATTGTGGCATGGGTTATAAAGTAAAAGATTTGGTAATTTTAACTGGAGCTGGTTTTACTCGAAATTTTGGCGGGTTTTTGGGCAAAGATATCACAGCAATGATTTTCAACTCTCCTTTAGTCCAAACAAGCGATAATCTTAGAAAACTAATGACTGATATTCCTGATTTTGAATCGGCTTATTTTGAAGTATTTAATAATAAAATTTACTCCCAAAGTGAAAGGGTAAATTTTCAAAAAGCTGTCGAAGAAGCTTATAAACTGCTGGACGATACTATAAAACACTGGGTATTTGATGGGAAAAACGAACCAAATACTTATTTCCTATTCGGTAAATTATTTACACTTCTAATTGGTGCTTCTAACGAAAGGGGGATGTTCTTCACCTTAAATCAAGATTTATTTATGGAACGTCAATGCGGCTATCGTCCTCCAGGCGCTGCCAGATTTCCAGAAACTTTTTACGGAGTGGGTGGACGAGAACTAGAAAGCAAGGATTTTGTCACACTAAGTGACTATGAAATCGAAGAGACTGTAGAGAGAGAAATTGAATCGAACGCTGGCTCACAATATATAAAACTACATGGTTCGTATGGATGGCTATCTAATGACGGGAGCCATAGGATGATTGTTGGCAAAAACAAACTTGACGACATCAACAGTATCCCCCTTCTAAAATATTATTTTGAAATTTTCAAAAGAACTATTTTAGAAGGGAATAAGAAGAAAATTTTAATTATTGGCTATGGATTTCAGGACCCCCACATAAATGAAGTCTTATTAGAAGGGGTAGAAAAACACGAGACAAAAATCTTTGTAATTAATCCATCTGACTTGGGTTCTTTTGTTGAAAATTTAGCAAATTCTACGCCCCCTTGCAGCAAGTTGCTTAAAGGATTAGGCGGATATTATCCAAATGTTCTTAAAGATATACTCCCTCCAAATCAAAGCTTTACTCCAGTGTTTGAAAATTTGTTAAAATCCTTGAGCTAGATAGGCACGTCCCCACGAGATTACTTAAGTTTAGTCTTAAGTAATTTGATCAATCGTCCAGTCATCGCTTTTTTATACCCTTGGGTATGGAGCCCATAGTTTAAAACGAATTTCGTATGTTCTATGCACCTGCATTCAACCTCTTCGTAATACTTCTTGTAGTCTGTTGCGTTTTTTGGATCAAATTCCCACTTAGTTTCCTCGAGAATTTCCGATAACAAACTTAAAACAGTTTCAATTTCGCCATATTTAAATGGAAATTTCGTAGTTAATTCGGAAGGGTTAAGTGTAAAATATTTGTTTTTATGGGCTAAATAATTATTTCTCCATTGCATAAGTTTTTTTAGTATATTTTCACACTTATTGTTTTTTATTTTCGATAAAAGGGATGCTTTTTTTGAGTTATCCATAAGTTCATCAATAAAGGTATAAACTGACAATACTCTTGCATCATTTTCATCAAATATATTCGCTAGATTTAGCAAATATGAAGACTGAAGGGTTGTAATCGTCGTTATCCAGAAAGCACTGCGCATATTATATGCTTGAGAATTTTCGGATTTTTGCAAATATTTCCACGTATAGAACTGATGAGCTATTTGAAAGACTAAATCATTAAATCCTTTGAATGTATTTTTAGACATAGATTTATTCTTTTAAACGTTATAAATCTTGTGAGCAAGCTTATCATACCCATTCTTCAACGAGAACGTAAATACACCTTAAGTGTGCACTAACCCTTTTTTCTCTTCTGATAGCCTAAAAAACAAGTATAGAAAGATTTGCCGCCAGAGGCTTGTTGTTAAAAAATTCTATTTATAACTCCTTCTTAAAAATGGGGGGATATTTCCTTTTTCAGAATTGACAGTGGGGACTCTACCTTGAATTATTTGTTCTATTCCTTGATTTTTTCTTATTTTATCCCAAGTTGCATAGTGCCTCTCCAAATTAGCTCTTAAAAGAGCTTCGCTATTAGAAATGGTAAATCTATCCGCAAAAGATGTTGTTCTGTAATTTAATTCTTTTACCGAGTCTAAATCTTCGTAAGTAGATAATTCATACAAACCTCTTTTCCCTCCAGCTATCTTTATTAAAATCATTACTTTAGGAGAAACTGGAAAAGTTACTTCAATATCTTTTACGTATTTTTTAAGAGGATTTTCCAGCCCGCCTGCATCGCTTATTGTGACCACAGGATTATCCGACGTTATAAACGCTTTCCCTTTGCCTGCTCTCAGCACATACCAATCGGATTCTAAATAGTTAACCGACAGGGGTTTCAGCATCTTAAACATAATTAGTTGCCAATATTCCTTTTTGTTTTTTACGGACACACTAAAAGCTCCTTCCCTAACTTTTTTTGCTAAATCTGTAAAATATTTTTTGGGATCCTTTTTGACTTCTTCGATATTTTTCGTATTCTTTTTTTCTAAATATTTAACCAGGTCATCAAATTTATCCTCTTCCTCTATATTCTCCAACATTCTTTTGGTCGCGGCCTTGACCGCTATCTCTTCAGCAATTTCCATTTGCATAGGCACTCTTGCTTTCTGTGCCGCAATAAACCAGGCTATTTTTGACCTATCTATGTGGTCAATTTTCACCTTTTCAACAATTTTTCTTAAAGCTGGCATTCCGTCACTCTCTATTTCTCCAAATAAATCTTCCAAAAGCAATTTTTGCTCCTCTCCAAAATCTTTATTAGTATAAAGGTTTTTTTTTCGTAAAATTGACTTCGGTTCGCCATGATGGATATCTTTACTTTCAAGATCGCAGATAAAAACTTGTTTTTCATCAAAACACCATGCTGATAAATATGATTTTGGGACGAAGTGCTGCTTTGTTTTTTTACCCATTAAAATTTAAATTAAAGCCATGGATTCCTTTTTGTCGGAATAGAAATTGATAATATGCCTCATCGGCACAATTTCGTCACCTATTACAGTACACATCTTGCCATCCTTGTGAGTAATTCTTGAAATATATTTTATTTTTCCATCCGAATCTTTTTTTGCAATGTCCCCTGCGGCATAAGCATTCCCCTTTTCAGTAACATGCATAACAAAAAAAACTCCACCAACTTTCCGTAAATCATAAAGCGGGATTAAATCTTCTTCAAAAAGTGAAGCAATAGTTAATGTATCCCTACGGATTAGATCCTCTATGGTTTTGACATCAGTAGAGAGACTTCGTAAATCTAAATCAATAAAATATTCCTGTGGAACATTATCCTTATGTAGCCCTTTCTCACCGTATAATAAATATTCTCCCCATACTGTTTCTTCTTTAGTTATTTTTACCTCCCCTTCAGATGTAATGATTTTTAGTCCAAATAATCCAGTCAATGGAATGTTTTCTGCCTCTAAACCTCCTCCTTTCTCTCCCCTGATTGCCTTTTTAGCTATAGATTGAACAAAATCCTTCCTGATCCTTTGTGAAACAGGCCCGAGACCTGCTTCTTGCATAATTCTCGTATATTCCATCAATTTCTCCATCTCTATTTTTTTGCGTTTGGATGGATCAACTCCAGCAAAGATAAATGCAACAGTGGGGCATTTTTGAATCCCCTGATAAAATCCGATTTCTTCTTTTAGAAGAGACTCAATTCCTCTCTCGAAAATATCGTATGTAGCATTTTTTAATGGTGATGATTCTATTTTATTGAGTAGAAAACTTGCAAAATTTGCATCTCCTGCCGCCACGCAATGCATATTTTGAGAAAAAGTGTGAGCCTTGAGAAAATCGTCCTCGCACTTAACTAAGCCGCTTGGCAGTTCCGTGGTAAGTCTTGTATCGCAAGCTAAGTAAACGCAATCTTGTAAATTAGCACCGAATATTAGTGTCATAAAATTTGTTTAAAATCGTACGCTACATTAACATATGATTGATAGCATTTGAATCTTAGTCAAAAGCTAATTTTGGTACTTTTAGTATTTCCAAAAGTTTATTGATTTTGTTTTGAAGTCTATTACAATAGCCTACATCTAGCATCACGGTTTTAATAGTGAGGCCTTGGGGCCACCAGGGATTATTGTAGAATTAGTAAACTTACAGCTATAAAAGCCATTCCGCCAACTAGTCCATACATAGCGAGATGATGTTCTCCATACTTTTTTGCCGTTGGCAAAAGTTGGTCAAGAGATATGAAAACCATTATTCCTGCGACTGCTCCGAAAATTATTCCAAACGCCATTCCGTTGAAAATCGATGATAGGACAAAATACCCTAAAATTGCTCCAACAGGCTCGGCCAATCCAGACAAAAAAGAATACACAAATGCTTTTTTACGACTTCCGGTTGCATAAAAAATTGGTATGGAAACCGCTATCCCCTCCGGTATATTATGTATAGCTATCGCGATAGCTACCATTATTCCAAGTTTTACTTCTTTTAAAGCGCTGAAAAAAGTGGCTATTCCTTCCGGAAAATTATGAATAGCGATAACAAGAGCCGTAAGAATTCCCATTTTAAAAAGCTTTTTGCTTTTTTCCGCCAACTCTTTATTACCCAGTTCTTCAATTTTATGAATTTCATGAGGATTTTCGAATGAAGGTAATAACTTATCTATCACCGCAACAATAAATATTCCTCCAAAAAACGCCAATATACTTGCCCAATTCCCATCTGTTTCAGAAATATTTTCGGAAAAACACAAGCGTGATTCTGGCAAAATTTCCACAAAAGAAATGTAAATCATTACCCCTGCTGAAAATCCAAGTGCCACAGAAAGGAATTTCGTATCCGTACGCTTTGCAAATACAGCCAAAAGGCTCCCTATCCCTGTCGATAACCCTGCAAAAAGAGTTAACCCAAACGCTATTAATATACTTTGGAATCCTTCAGTCATAAAAATTTTTATATGTGAAAGATTCTATGGATACATTCCAATTTATGCAAACTTATTTTACGCACACAAGTTCAACTTTAGATTCTCGAAATTAGATCACACTACCAGTATTATTCCCATCACAAGCATAATTATACCAGCAATCAAATGTAAAATTTTTAGATTTTTCGTTCTTGTCGCTTCGGCCTTTTCCACATCCATTCCAAAATAAACACCTATAGTAATTCCAACCATCGGTAATATAAAAATTAAATTATAGAGGACTAGAAGCATAATCGCTTTGAGATAGGTCTCCCCGTGCCCTAACATCCCAAGAATTACAATATATGGTCCGCTCGTACAGGGTAACAAAAATAAACTAACAACGAACCCGATTAGAAAGGCGCTTATAGGGCCTGTTATTGATTTTACAAATGCTTTTAGTTTCGGCCTCCAGCTTAATGGTACTTCCATTACAAAAAACCTCCCATACCAAAAGAAATCTTTTAAGTTAAAAATGCCTAAGATAATAGCCACACAACCTATTATTTTTATAAAAATAGACGAAGTTCCTATGCTTGCGATGATGGAATAAAGACCAATTCCCATTAAAAAATATGAAATAAAAATGGAGGTGGAATATGCAAGTCCTGAAAGCAACGCTCGTTTTCTCTTTCCTGAAGCCAAAATAGTCGTCATCAGAATCAACAATACGGCAAATTCGCAAGGGTTGATTGAATCCACCAAGGCGGCTCCTATTAAAATCGGCAATGTTAAAGTTTTCGAAAATCTTTTTTTAATTTGTTCCGACTCCTGCGTTGAGGAGTTCCCTGTTCCTAATTTTTTTTGCTCTTGTAGATACGAAATGATTGGCTGATCCCCGATAATACATCGTCCCTCCGCATAAAGAAACGGTACTCCTCTATCCATCAAATTTATGTTCTCTTTGTCACATATTTCATTAAATTCTTCTGCGTTTTCTGGACTTTGATAAATTTCTTTTTGTTCAACTTCTATTTTTAAATCACTGCCCTGAATAAATTCTTCAACTTTCGCACAATGGGGACATCCGTTACCGTAATATAAAATCGCGTTATCGGTTTCAGCAAAAACTATGCTCACGGATGAAATCATTAATGCTAAGAATGCAAACAGGGAAAAGATTAGTTTTTTCATATTTATTTCTTTGATATTTTAATAGCAAAACCTTTTACGATCGCTTGCCCTAGTTTTTTCTGGGCTGAAGAAAGGATTCTCTGCAAAGTACTTTGAGATGTGTTCATTTTCTTTGCAGAATCCATTTGGTTAAGGCCCTCAGTATGCTTTAATCTCAATGCTTCCCATTCTTCATGGGTCAATTCCATTATTCCTAAAGAATTTAAAGGAATACCTTGTGGCTTATAAAAAGTAACATTTGGATCCAGCCCTATTCTTCTGAATAATTTTGGTCGAGGCACTATTTTTTGGATTTAGAATTTCCCTTAAGCTTACGAACGGCTTCGAGTCTATTTTCCAAGAATTTTTCCTGCTCTTCAAGGGATTTCGTGTGATGATTTTCAGAACAAGGACCCAATTTTTTTCCCGTCCCACAGCCTTGTCCATTTGGACCTGTCCCGTCAAAATTTGGCATATTTTCTTTGGTTAAAGAATGAAACCATAATGAGTATATACCCATAACTGACGAGGGTCAAGTTTTTAATTTTAGACTTATTCCAATTGCAATAACAAAAACATTATCCCTATTCCCAATACAAACCATACAAGCTGGCCAATTGATTTCGAGATGGCTGTTTCTTTATGAAGTTCAGGAATAAGATCGGTTGAGGCGATGTAGATGAAATTTCCTGCCGCGAACGGAATAAGAAAAGAGCTTAAATTTGTCGAATGGGCCCCAAAAATTAATACTACAACTGTTCCAAGGACAGCAGTTAAAGCTGTGGCGAAATTTAAAAAGACTGCTTTTTTGACTGAAAACCCACCATGAACCAATACTCCAAAATCCCCTATTTCTTGCGGGATCTCATGAAGTATAACCGCTGTCGTTGTGGCAATTCCAACCGGGATACTAACTAAATACGCCGCACCGATTATCATTCCATCAATAAAATTATGGATAGAATCTCCAAACAAATTCATCCAAGCGAAAGGATGTTTATGTTCTTTTGTTATCGGCATATGGCAATGTCTCCAATGAATAAACTTTTCTATTATAAAGGAGATTATAATCCCAGAGATTGTATATAGTGAAATGGTTATAGGAAATCCTTCGCTTTCTTCTACAGCTTCAGGGATTAAGTGAATTAAGGCATCACCTATCAAAGCGCCTGCAGAAAAGCTTATCAGATAAATTAAAATTTTTCTGAGCCTTTCAATTTTTACTGATAGAGTAATAATCCCTACCAATGATATCAAACTGACGATAACTACGCTCGTGAGAGCATAAATCCATGCTGTACTCATCTTGATTATTGTTAAATGTTATTTATTGCTTACATTTTTCGCAAAGTCCTTCAAACCGGAAGTCGTGCGAATTTATTGATAATTTGGGAAACATTCCTGCTAATTTACGCATAAAAGACTTGTCGTTTACATGTATTTCTTCTGTTTTATGACAAGATGTGCAAGCGAATTGGTGATGGCAGTGGGATATATCTGTGCAATCAAATTTTTGGCAAGCTATGAATTTCCCTTCTGATGTTTCATGGACAAGATTGAGCGCTTTGAACAAAGACAAAGTTCTATAGACCGAAACTACATCTATCTTTTTGTTGCCAGATGAAAGTTTTTTCATTATGTCGTACGCATTTTGTGGGGTCCTTGATGTTTCGAGCATTTCTATGACAAGAAGTCGCGGTGCCGTAATCTTATAGTGGTTTTTTAAAAGAGTCGTTTTTGAGTGATCAAAATATGTCATAATGTGAAATTGGTAAATGCAATAATATTGCAGTTGGCGAAAAATTAGCATGCAGAAAAAATAATTGCAAGTTATAAAGTTTGTCCACCAGAGATGTTATGTCTTATAAATGCGTGTTGCACTAGCCTGTGCTGTAGGCATTATAAGAATGGATTCAAGGTTCACGCTTTCTGGTCTGGATAGGGCAAACATAATTGTGTCAGCAATGTCTTTTGCATAAAGCGGCGTGAATCCTTTGTATACCGATGCCGCTAAAGTATTATCTCCTTTAAAACGCACGTTGGAAAATTCGGTATTTACTGCGCCCGGGGCAATATCTGTTACTCTCACCCCAGAACCTAGTAAATCGATGCGTAAGGCCTTGCTGATCATTTTTACATAGGCTTTTGTTGCACAATAAACCGAGCCACCTTCGTAGGCTTCTATACCTGCAATTGAACTGGTATTGACGATATGTCCCCGTGTCTCTTTTAGGTGAGGGATTGCAAGTTGCGCCACCCTTGTGAAAGCTTTTATGTTTATCTCAATCATCTGGTTAAAATCATCCCATTCATAATTTTCAAAAGAAGCCTTTCCTAAAGCAAGTCCTGCGTTATTGATCAGCACGTCAATTTTTTTCTCTTTAATCTCACCAAAAAAAGCCTCAATTTCTTTGATATTTCCCAAATCTATTTTGTAAACCAATACAGTAACATTATATTCACTCTCTAATTTTGATTTTAATTGTTTAAGTCTTTCTTCTCTTCGTGCCAAAAGAATAAGATTTTTCCCTTCTTTTGCCAGCGCTAATGAACAAGCCTCTCCAATGCCAGAGCTTGCACCGGTGATCAATGCAAAATTCTCATTTTTCATAATAGAGAAATTATTAATATAATTACCGTCAAATAGATTCTAGCCCAAATCCTGCTAGAAATCATGTGGTTTTAAACCCTTATTATTTCAGACCTTGTCCTTGTTTGATATCAATTGCTGCACGGCAATTACATCCTGGGCAGTGAGTAAAATAAAAAGCCCTCTATTTCAAAGGGCTTTTTATTTTAAATGTAATTTCTTTTAGTAGGAAGATGTATCATATCTGAAATATCTGTATCTTGACCATGAGCCTGTCGTGGAAGAATTTTTTGCTCTAACTCTAAATCTAAATGTATTGTCTCCAGCTAATGCTGGGGTTGTGTAATAGTTGTAATATGAAGTGTATGTTGCTGGACTTGAGTAAAGGGTTGTAGAGCTTACACAAGTGTCACAACCCATTTCAATTTCATATGAAGTCGCTCCTGTAACATATGACCAATACAAATCTGCTGTTCTTGGATAGTCGGTCAACACTTGATCAGAGGTTGGATTTGAAATTGTTGGAATTCCTAAGCTGGCTGATGAAGATGTATCATATCTGAAATATCTGTATCTTGACCATGAACCTGTTGTGGAAGAATTTTTTGCTCTAACTCTAAATCTAAATGTATTATCTCCGGCTAATGCTGGTGTTGTGTAATAGTTGTAATATGAAGTGTATGTTGTTGGACTTGAGTAAAGGGTTGTAGAGCTTACGCATGTATCACAACCCATTTCAATTTCATATGAAGTCGCTCCTGTAACATATGACCAATACAAATCTGCTGTTCTTGGATAGTCGGTTAATACTTGATCAGATGTTGGATTTGAAATTGTTGGTGTGCCAAGAGTGGAAGATGGTTTATAAGAAGAAGTGTCATATCTGAAATATCTGTAGCTTGACCATGCTCCTATCGTAGTGGAATTCGTGGCAGTATTTTTTGCTCTGACTCTGAACCTGAACGTGTTGTCTCCTGCGAGAGCAGATGTTGTGTAGTCGGAGTATGACGTGAAGTATGTCTCTGGGCTTGAGTAAAGGGTTGTAGAGCTTACGCATGTGTCACAGCCTATTTCAACTTCATAGAGATTTGCGCCTGTAACTGTTGACCAATCCAAATCTGCCGTTCTTGGATAATCGGTCAATACTTGATCAGAGGTTGGGGCTAAAATTGTTGGCGTGCCAAGTGTTGAAGATGGTTTAACCTGATTTGAAGAAGTCTTAAAACTGAAGTATCTGTATTTTGACCATTTTCCTATCGTAGAAGCATTTTTTGCTCTAACTTTAAATCTAAATGTATTGTCTCCAGCTAAGGCTGAAGTCACATAATAATTTAGAGATGTAGTGTAAGTTGTTGGACTTGAGTAAAGATTTGTAGAACTTACGCATGTATCACAAGCTAATTCAATTTCATATGAAGTAGCTCCGGGGACATAAGCCCAAGATAAACTTGTGGTTCTAGGATAATTAGTCAAAACAGCTTTGGCCCCAGGAGACCAGAGGGTTGGGGCTTTTAAAGTAGTGGTAGCTGAAGCAACTGTTACAGAAAAAACAGTTGTCGCTAAAGCCACAATCACCAGAGAGAGTAACTTTTTTAACATCTTAGCTTTGGTTAGGAGATGAGTATATATATGTAAATATGCTAATTTCGATTTTAGTTTTGACAGCATATTATATCAATAGAAGATTACTCCTTATGGACAATTTCTAAATCAGCTTTTTTAATTCTTTTATCACAATTGCCGGATTACCTGCGACAACTACATCTGCAGGGACATCTTTAGATACCAAGGCTCTGAATCCGATTACAGATCTGTCCCCAACGTGAACTCCTTTCAAAATTCCAGATTGTCCCGCAACCCAGACGTCGTCACCGATAATAATTGGTCTTGATCCGACAAATTCGGGATCATTGCGATGGTCATGATGAATGGAATGAAAATCTGTATCAAGCAAAATTGCACTTCCGATAAGACAGTTTTTGCCAATGGTGACAGATTTTTTTGATTGAATGGCGACTCCGTTTATTCTGCAATTATCCCCTATTTTAATTACTGCATTTTTATCGAAAGTGAGAAATTCATTCCATTCCTTATGCGCCCATAAATTCACATTATTCCCGATGATCAGTTTTCCTGGACCACGAAATTTGAAGCGATGATTGAGATATACTTTTTTACCGAATTTCACTTTGCCAAAATAACGAAGTGAAAATATCCACTTCAAAGGGATACTAATAATCGTGGCGATTAATTTTTTCATGAGAAATTAACTATTCAATTTCGTATGTAACACTAACATTCATGCTGAAGTCCTTGCTACCTGGTTGAATTGGAGTTGCCGCCGTTATAGGCATAGCTTCTTCAGCCGCATAATCCATTTTATAATTAGCATACATCTGTGGTTGATAAGTGTATCCTTCTGAAAATGTAACCACACGACCAAGGTTTACTCCTGCAGCATCGGCCATTTCTTTTGCTTTTAATTTTGCTGCATCAAAAGCTTTTTGGCGAGATTGTTTTTTTACAGCCGCCATATCGTCGACATCGAAAGTTAGTTGTCCAACTCTATTCGCCCCTGCAGTTAATCCTGCGTCGATCACATCATCAACTTTATCCAATTGATCTACTCCTTTTAATTTTACAGTAATAGATTGATTTAATTCATAGCCTGTAATTCTTGGAGAACTGTAATCCTGATAATCATATTGAGGATACAAACTGAATTGAGTAGTTGTAATATCTTTTGCATCAACCTTAAGATTTTTTACAGCAGCGATCACTGCAGTCATTTTTTTGTTCCCATCTTCGGTAACAGCCTTCACGGTTTTACCTTGAGAGACTACTGATAAATCGATAATTGCGGTATCTGGAGTTGCGGTAATTTTTCCTTCACCATCAACCGTGATTGTTCTGGCATATGGCTGGGAGGTAACTTCAGCTTTGATACTTTGATACCAACGACCACTAATTAAATTTAGGAACAATGCTACCGTTAAAGTTACTAAGAAAATTCCGACCATAACCTGGAGAAAACTCTTTGGGAATGATTGCTGTTTTTCCATAAAAGAAGTTGTTAAAAAATATTTAAGAAATAAGCTTTTAGATTATATACGTTTTTTTTTATTTAAAAATCGGAATTGATAGAAAATCGTTAGTAATACAACCTTCTTGACATATGTAAAGATTGAAGGCTAGGATGCTTTCAGTTCCGAATTCTAATGGCTTTCAAGCCTTTCAGAATCGGACGATACTTTACAATTCACAGATGTGCGTGTCTCGAAAGGACGTGCTCAACAATTTGCGCTCTTAGGAAGGGCGCTGGAGGGTTTTCACATGTTCAACCGCAATACCGTCAAGGCTTACTTCGCCGGGTTCGATGGCCTTCGGACCATGGGCCGGCAGTTCTGGCTCATGGAGGCGTTCATCCTGCTGAACGCCTTCTCGTTCTACACGGTGGCCGCCATGGCCGTCGTGTACATGAAACAGGACCTGGGGATGGTCCCTGAGAAGGCCGGCCTCTACTGGGGCTGGTTCATCACATGCTATTCGGTTCTCCCCTTTCTCACCGGGCCCCTCATCGACCGCATCGGGTTCCGAAAGGGACTGGTGCTGGGTGCGAGCCTCTGCTTCATGGGGTTCGGAGGAATGGCAGCGATGCCATTCATTGGGCTCGGGCCGCCTGGTATTCTGGCGGCACTGGCCCTTGCTGGAATCGGGGAGGGCTTCTTGATGCCAATGGCAAATGCCGGCACCAAGAAGTTTGCCCCATCCGAGGAGAGAGCTCGATCACTAGCATTCACCATGCTGGTGATCGTTCTCCAAGTCGGATCGATCGGCCGTGGCGTTTTCATTCAGTTCGCCAGGATGGCGAACGGCGGAAACGCCCACATCCTTGCTGTGGCGGCAGGATGCGCGGGATTGGTGGCCATAGCGTCTTTGGTCTTCATGAAGGATGACCGAACAGCCGTCGCCCCCATCCCCACCACTCAGCAGCCCCGCCGCCCCTGGCGGGAGAAGATGTTGGCCCTCGTCCTGCGCCCATGGAGGCTGATTCCCTCATGGATGAGGGAGAAGGCCTTCATTAAGGTTATGGGCCTGGTCCTGCTCCTCACGGGCGGCAGAATGGCCTTCTCCATTCAGGATCCACTCCTCAACCCCTATTACATGGAGGTAATGGGGAATGGGGTCGAGCTGGGCTGGCTCCTCAGCCTCAACCCCTTCATCGTGCTGGTGGCGCTCCTGCTCGGAACGCCTCTCATCGGCAAGATGACCGGGTACACAAGGCTGATTGTGGGGCTGTCCATCGTCACGGTAGCGGTTCTGGTGCTGGCGATCCCTCCGCGGGTTGTCCAGCAGGCCTTAGGGGTCACCTCCATCACGGGGGCGTACTACGGGATGGCTGTCGCGCAGATCTGCCTTTGCTCGCTGGGAGAGATCCTCTTCCAGCCTGCTTTCAGGCAGGTTGTCATGGCCACCGTCCCCGAGGGGAGTGAGGCCACGTACTCAGGGGGCCTCTCCCTGACGATGTGGCTCACGCGAGCCGTGCCAGCAATGATCTCCGGGTTCTTGCTGGCACGGTACTGCCCGACAGGAGTCAGGCAGCAGATTGAAGCCGGAGGACTTGCCTACTCCAACAGCCCCGAGATGATGTTCATCATTCTCGGGGCTGTCGCGGCGACAGCTCCTGTCTTCCTTTTCCTCGCGCGGCGGTGGTACGCGAAAGCCTAACCACCGCCCCCGACGGGATGTCGAGCCCGCCCCAAAACCTAGGCGCATCTGTGATGTGTGTGAATGACTTTTCCAGCGAGGCTTCCTTCCAAGGACGCACTCACGGAAAGCGCTAAAGTTTTGGGGCGGGCCGACTACTGTTGGCCCGCCTCTTTCCCCTACAAAAAATTTATAAAAATTTTAAATATTGCTGATATGTTGATTGCATGATTTTTGATGTAATAAAAAATTCCATACTAAATCTTCTTTTCCCAAAATACTGTTTAAACTGCAAAGAGAGGGGTGAATTTTTATGCGCAAATTGTTTAACTAAAATTTCTTTTTTGCAAAATCAACAATGTCCAAAATGTCGTCGCCCAAATTTAATTGGGAATTTTTGCGATCAACAATGTCGAAAAGATTTTTATTTCGACCAGTTAATTGTGTGTTGCCAATATGGGAAAAATGCTTTGATTAAAAAGCTGATTACCTCTTTTAAATATAATTTCCTGAGAGAACTTCGTCTTTTTTTGGCTACCATTTTAAAGACTCAATTCATTTATTTATCTCAATTTATAAACTTAGAAAAAAATATTATCTTCATCCCCGTTCCTATTCATAAAAAAAGACTTTTATATCGGGGGTTTAATCAAGCCGCCGAGTTATCTGAAATGTTATTAAAAATTCTAAAAAATGATTCCGACTTTGGAGAAAGATTTTGGGACATAACTGCTTTAGACTGTTTGACTCGCGACAAATATTCTGAGAAACAAGCCAACTTGCAAAGGGCTGAGAGACTAAATAATCTGGCAGGAACTATCACCTTGAATAATTCTCTCACCAATTTAATAAAAAATAAATTCTGCATATTAATAGATGATGTCTCCACCACTTGTGCAACACTAAACGAATGTAGCAAAATTTTAAAACGACATGGGGCAAACTATGTTTGCGGATTAGTGTTGGCTAGGGGTGTATAGACACTGAATGATTTTTTTGATAGTATGCCTGCGCTTAAAAAAATTCTTATGAAAATTGGTATCGACGCTTCGAGATATGGTAGTGAACAAGCAACTGGAGTGGAATGGTATAGCTATCACATCATCAACGCTTTGGTTGAACAAATAGCGAAAAACGAAGATCATGAGTTAGTTTTATATTCGAGACAAGCGCTGAGTTATGACGAAAAAATTGAGGATATTATTAAGGGAGATAAAAAAAATAAATTTCAAAATAAAATTTTACGAGGGAAGAGAATCTGGACGCACTTACATCTGGCGAGAGAGATTGTAAAAAAGACGCCTGATGTTTTATTTGTACCATCTCATGTTTTACCTTTTGATGCTCCAAAAAATAGCGTCATTACAATTCATGATGTGGCCTTTAAACATTTAAAAACTTCCTATTCTTTTGTGCAAAATTGGTATTTAAATTGGAGTACAAAATATGCAGTAAAACATGCTAAAAAGATTATTGTACCAAGCGACTCTACGGCAGCTGATCTGGTTCACTTTTATAACTGTCCTCATGATAAAATAGTGGTGATCCCCCATGGATTCACCGCTCCAAAATCTCTTCCGAAACACAAAGATGATCCATTTTCAGAACACGAAATTTTTAGATATTTCAAAATCGAAAAAGACACCAAATATATTCTTTTTGTGGGAAGACTTGAGAGCAAGAAAAATCTAGAACGATTGATTCGAGCGTTTGCCAGGTTTGCCTATAGCCATCCCGAATATAAATTAGTTTTGGCTGGTAAAAAAGGCGTTGGAATTGAGAACATAATGAGAACTATTCAAGAGAATACTGTTACCGAAAAAGTGATTATGATGGGATATGTGAATGAAGAAGAAAAAAATATTTTGATGCAAAATTGTAAATTATTTGTATTCCCTTCTCTCTATGAAGGCTTTGGTTTCCCTATTCTGGAAGCCTTTTATTTCAAAAAACCAATTTTAGTTTCACATGTTTCGTCTCTTCCGGAAGTAGCAAAAGATGCGGCGTGTTATTGTGATCCTTATGACATTGAAAGTATTGAAATGGGATTAACAAAATTGGTGAGCGATGAGGATTATGCAAAAAATTTAGTTGAGATGGGAACGGAAAGATTAAAGGATTTTTCTTGGGCAAAAGCGGCAAAAATGGTTTTATCCGTTTTTGAAAGTTTAATTCCGAAAGAGCATGGAAAATAAGCAAATTGCGGCAGTGTTATCTGAAATGGCTGATATCCTTGAAATACAGGGTGCGGATTTTTTTCGTTTAAATGCTTACAGAAAAGCCGCCATCAATATTTTAAATATGCCACAGGATTTACGAGATATTGTTGATAAAAATCCACTAGATTTGGAAAAAATCCCTGGCATCGGCAGAGGTTTACAAAAAAAAATCGTAGAATTAATTACAACCGGGAAATGCAAAGAATATGATGATATCAAGAAAAAATTTCCTGAAGGATTATTGGAAATCCTAAGATTACGAGGACTTGGTCCAAAAAAAGTGAAATTATTATATTCAGAATTACAGATTAAAAATTTGAAGGAATTAAAAGCGGCAGCAGAAGCTCATATGATTCAAACTCTTCCTGGAATGGGCTCAAAAAGCGAAGCTGATATTTTGAAAGCAATTGATGAATATGCTCATTTTTCATCAGATCGTTTTTTGATCGATGAAGCAATGCAAGAAGCGGTGCGAATTATTCAATACATGAAAGAGTGTAAAGATATTAAAAAGATTGAATATGCGGGAAGTTTACGACGCTGCCAAGATACGATCGGAGATATTGATATTTTGGTAACCGTAAAAGATCCTGTCAAAAGCCAAAAAGTTATCATGGATCGTTTCGTAAAATATCCAGAAGTTTTAAGTATCATTGCCGAAGGAGAAACTAAATCGAGTGTGGCTTTGAGAGGTGGAATGGACGTAGATCTACGCGTTATTGATGACGAAAGTTTTGGAGCAGCAATGCATTATTTTACCGGTAATAAAAATCACAATATCCGCATTCGGGATCTTGCCAAAAGAAAAGGGTTAAAGGTTAGTGAATATGGAGTTTTTAAAGGAGAAAAGATGATCGGCGGTAAAGAAGAAAAAGAAATCTTTGAAGCTGTGGGATTACCTTTCATTGCTCCGGAAATGAGATCTGACAATGGAGAAGTTGAGTATGGTTTAGAGCATGGAAAATTCCCGAAACTGATAGAATTAAAAGACATTCATGGCGATCTTCATAATCATAGTGTTTATAGCGATGGCCAAAATACTATTTCCGAAATGGCAGAGGCTTTTATTAAAAAAGGTTATGAATATTTCGCCATTTCAGATCATTCTTCAGTGATGGGAATAACTGGAGGAATGGGTAAAAAAGATATTAATGGGCAGTGGGCGGAAGTTGATAAATTAAATAAAAAATTGAAAGGGAAAATTACTATTTTGAAGAGTTGTGAGGTTGATATTTTAAAAGATGGCTCTTTGGATTTTGACGATGAAGTATTAAAAAACTTGGATGTCGTAATTATTAGTGCGCATATGCATCAACGCCTTCCTGCTGAAGAACAAACCAAAAGATTGATTTCAGCAATTGAAAATAAATACGTAAATATTTTAGGGCATCCTACTGGAAGAATGATTAATCGTAGATCTCCGATGGAATTCGATATGGTGAAAATTATTGATGCATGTGTGGAAAACAATGTAGCTCTGGAAATAAATTCAAATCCTTTAAGATTAGATTTGATTGATAAATATATTCGTATTGCTAAAGAAAAAGGTGCAAAATTTGTAATCGATACAGACTCACATGCGACCGATCAAATTGATTTTATAAAATATGGAGTAGGCATAGCCAGACGTGGTTGGCTTACAAAAGAGGACGTCCTTAACACAATGAATTTGAAGGATTTGACAGCCTATTTCAAGTCTGTATACTAAACGCACGAGCAATTAATAAGCTCTTATTTATATATTTAACTCAATTCCCATGAAAAAACTTTTAGCAAGTTTGATTGGACTATCCGTAGTTCTTTCCATGACAGGATGTATTCTCGGCCCAAGAGATGAAAAACAGGCGTTTATTGACGCTACTGTTGAGGCAACATGCCACATTTTCAAGGCAAAAGATTTGTTTGATCCAGCTGTAGAAAAAGAAGCAAAAGA